>CAZQOC010000130.1:0-4673 GCA_964594745.1 uncultured Sulfurovum sp. | reverse complement strand
AAAGCCCCGTGAATATAGGGACTATTTCGTATATTTGAAACTAAAAGGAGTCCTCATAATAGACTCTAATTTGCATGATGTATTCCTTTTATTGTTGTTAATAAGTAAGCTTTGAGATCTTTGAAGGTAACACTATTCATAGTAGGTTTTACAATTCCCTCAATATCAAAAGAATCTTCTTTTTTTGCCTCTATGAGTTGCACAATATATTTTGGTAGATAGGTGATACGATAATCCATGATTGTATCAATAAAATTTTTGCCTGTATATCCGCACTCTTTCATAAGAAAAACAATATCATACAAATCCCTAATCTTATTTCTATCAAGGAGTAGTAGAGATTTGAGTTTGAAGATGCTATCAACAGAGGCAATACGCAAATGATTTAGTGTGTGTTTGTCATCGTGTTTGAGGATTTCACTCTCGTAGATATTGCTTGAAGGATTGATTACAAAATCAACTTTTACACCATCGATGATATAACGCTTCATCACTTCAGTAATGTCTCCACCCTCATTTATAGCAGTGTCAATAATGCCTTGCTCAAACTCCAGAGGTATAACCTCTTCTAAGTTCTCTAAAAAATCAAGTTCTGGTAATTTCTCTGAAAATGGAAAACAGATATCAAGGTCAAAACTTTCACGGTGTGAAAGATGATAGGCTAGGGCAGTACCGCCTATGAGTATAGCTCCATGTTCAGAAAAAAGAGGAATCTCTTTAAATTTATCAAGCAGTGCTTGGGTTTGCTTATTTATCATGCCGAAGCCAATGTATTGTTGGTATGAGTCATGACACTATCGATGAGTTTATCAGAGAATTTATCTCTATGTTTCATGAGAGCTGCGAGTACTGTATCTTCTCCAAAAAACTCAACAAATTTTTGTACTACGAAGTCATTATAAGCTCGTTTGAGGGTAGAGACAATGAATATATCATTTGGTACTGCTTTAGTAAGGTCATTGTTCCAAAAAATCGCTCTTGGCATCCCTGCATCTATTAATTGTTTAGCTGTAACGGTTTTAGGAGAGGGCATACTTTTTAAAAGTACCATAGCATAGGCAGGTACCTTACCTGATTTTTTCCATCCTGCTACCGTATAGTAAGGAATTTTAGAATAGTGCGAGAATGTTTTTTTACTGATATCCTTGGCATGTAATAGCGATTCAAACGTATGATGATCTACTTTCATAATGCACTCCTTACTTGATATAGTTGTCATTTTAACCAATTTTTAGTTATTTGTCAAAATGACAACTATTTATCTGCTCATTCCTTTTTTGTTTGATGGCGTTAGATTTGTATTAAGTCTCATTTTTAACCCCTATATCTTTTGTATTATAGCTTAGTACGATAAGTTTGACATTTTTGTGACAATTTTATTCTATAATGAAGTCATGAATGAAGAAAAATTTTATGACTTTTTACAAAAGCAAATACTATTATTGGTTGGTTGGTCCGTTATTACTGGATTTGGATTCACCATTTTATGTTTTGTCTATGATGTAGTTAAACCTGCTATTGTTTGGTATAGTTTAGTTATCATTATCTCCTTATGGGGATGGAGCCTTTATCAACAATTTAAATACAACAACGTAGATATAAAACAATTAGAACGCTGGTATTTACATGTAAAACTTTTCATTTATGTTATATTTGGCTTGTGGACAGTTCTGTTTATTTTGTATTCAAGCGTTACACACAATAATTTAAACCTTGTTACTATTTTTACACAGATTGGTGCATCTGTGATTGCTGCAACGTTCTTGTTTTCAGATAAAAAACTGTTTGTACCTATTCTTTTAATACTGATGTATCCTTTGGTAATTTATTTTATGAGTGTACAGGAAGCCTATGGTTATTTCTCGGCTATTTACGCTGTTATTTTTTTAGGACTTCTGCTGTATTCATCAAATAATAGTAATCAGCTCATTCAACAAATCTATTATCAAGCACAGCATGATTCTCTGACAGGTTTATTTAATCGTAGATATTTTACGGATTATTTGGAACAAATGCTCTCATCATTTAAAGATTCCCATAAGTTTGCTTATCTTTTATTGATAGACTTGGATCATTTTAAAACCATCAATGACTCTCTAGGACATGATGTTGGAGATAGTCTTTTAAAAGAAGTCTCTAATAGAATTACATCGTATTGTGAAAAAACCCATCTTATTTCTCGTATTGGTGGGGATGAATTTATGATTGTGAGTTATGAATTTGATGAAATAGATGCGTGTAAAAAAGAAGCAGAATCTTTTGCTAAAGTTTTAGGAGAGATTTTAAAAGAGACATATGTAATTGACTATAATCACCTACATATATCTGCGAGTATTGGTATAAAATTTATTGATAGAGCAACGGCGAAAACAAGTCAAGTGATAAAAGATGTTGATATCGCTATGTATGAAGCCAAAGCTGATGGTCGTGATGCCATTGTTAATTTTAATAATGTATTGGCTCTACAAGTAGACAATACACTTGAAATTGAAAGAAAGCTCTATTTCGCATTGAAACATAATGAAATAGAGTTACATTATCAAGCACAAGTGGATGAAAAAGAAAAAATTATTGGTTGTGAAGTACTTTCGCGGTGGTATAATGAAGAGTTGGGCTTAGTCTCGCCTGTAGATTTTGTGAGTATTGCTGAGAAAACGGGGATTATTATAGAGTTAGGAAATTATATTCTTGAAGAGTCCTTTAAAACATTGCAAAAATGGGAAAATGAAGGCATAGTATTGGAACAGTTTTCTATCAATATTAGCGTTAGACAATTGATGCATGAATCATTTTTAAATCACGTAACTCATCTTTGCAATAGGTATCTTACAGATACTACACGTAGAAAAATTATATTTGAAATTACAGAAACACTTTTAGCGGAAGATATTGACAAAGTTGTCACACATATTCACAATCTTAAAAAATTGGATATTCGTTTTTCTATGGATGACTTCGGTACGGGGTATTCTTCTTTAAGTTATTTGCGTGAATTACCAATCAATGAGTTAAAAATTGATCGTGCTTTTGTAAGTAGATTGGGTGAAAGTGACTCAGATGAAATGATGATTAAAACTATTTTTTCATTAGCCAAAATCTTTAATTTAAATGTTGTAGCAGAAGGTGTGGAAACGGGAGAACAGTTTAGACTTCTATTAGAGCATGAATGTCATATATTCCAAGGTTTTTATTTTTCAAAACCAATGATACAAGAAGATTTTGAAATTTATTTGTTTAGAAATAAGATTAAAAAAGTAAATACTGCACTTAAGAGCAAAAAAGAAATGAATCGTAAAATGATTATATAGTCTAAAAACAAACTTTTTACGTATAATCATTTTACTTGCTGGGCTATGAGGTGGATAGCCATACCGTAGGTAGCAGCATTGTTATAGCGTGTGAGTACTTTAAAATTGCGTCCTGCCATCCAGACATCGTCATGCGTTTTATTTCTCAGTTTGATAAGATAGGCTCTAGGTTCTTTAAATGGTGCTAAAGGC
This sequence comes from uncultured Sulfurovum sp., assembly GCA_964594745.1. Taxonomy (GTDB): domain Bacteria; phylum Campylobacterota; class Campylobacteria; order Campylobacterales; family Sulfurovaceae; genus Sulfurovum. Next base: position 1,173 of record CAZQOC010000130.1, on the reverse strand, counting down.
TTAATACCAGCTCTGAGAATATTCTTGGTTGGGATAGTCCGTCTATGGCTTGTTTTGAGCCTTCTGAAGCGTTTGCCATTAAAATTGGTTGCTACTGCCACTACATGTCCATTACGCCAACCATTTTTGTGCATAAATTTGGCAATACTCCCGATGCAGTCTTCAATATCCCAGACACTTGCACCATCTCCATCAACATCATGGTTAAACTTACGGGCAATAGAAGGAAGCTGCTGTACGCAACCCATAGCTCCTGCAAATGAACCTTCTAATTTGTTGATGTTATACCCTTTTTCTCTGGAAAATAAAAAAAGATGTTTCAGTTCACTCTTAAAGAGTCTTTGCATACGGTTAGGATGAAAGGCTAGAGTAGCCAGTGCATCTAAGATGTTATAGTCTCCAGTGTAGTTGCCAAAATGACTCTCAACACCTAAAAAACCTACGATATAGTTCATGTCAACTTTATACACACGTTCAGCACGTTTAAGTGTCTTATAGTGTTGCTTTTTAAATACTTTGGCTTCCTCAAAAGTCTCTGGATTTACAACATGAAGTTTAAATCGTTCCCATGTACCAATAGTCGTATTCTTTTTAAATCTACCGGTGTAACGCGCTAAAGTATCTCTATCAAGTTTTGCAGACTGCATGACAGAAGTGATGTAACTTCGTTTAAAGTGGTATTTATTGACCATCATATTGATAAAAGTATGTACCTCTTTTTTTGCTAGAAAATCATAGTTAACAGGAGGTCTATCATCATTTGCATGAAGTGACATAGTGATAATCATTGTGAGTAAAAGTAGTTTAAAAAGTTTCAACGTATCCCCTTATATATTATTTAGTATTAGAAGGCTATCTCGATAGATTGGCTCATCAATAAATCCATATTTTTCATCCATGAATCCATGGATACCTTTGGCTGATTGCATCTCAAATCTGACTTTAATATGCTTTGCACGTTCAATATCATATTTATTAATACTGAAAATTTCATTGGCAATGTTTACTTGTTTTGGTCCCATGCAAGATTTGCTTTCAAAGCCCATCATCTTCTCATATTCACACCAAGCTTTAAAAGTGTTTGTATCATTGTACTCTTGAAACATGAAGCTTATGGGGTGTATGCCTGCTGTTTTAGCATCTACTAAGAATTTGGAGAGAATATAGTCTATG
>CAZQOC010000129.1:0-4740 GCA_964594745.1 uncultured Sulfurovum sp. | reverse complement strand
TCTTGGCACAGCTCATTTTTATGGACTCATTGCAGACCAACAACATCATTGATAACTTGAATCCTTTTATTACTTCTCCAGAGGTCAATCTTATATTAGTGCGTCAAGCCTTTGAAGAGGCGCTACACTCTCAAAGTTATGCCGTGATGGTGGACAGTATCTCGACAAACTCTAAAGAGATTTATGAACTTTGGAGACGCGATATGAAACTTAAACATAAAAATGATGCCATTGCAAGAGTCTATGAAGAGCTTTCTGAAAATCCGACGGATGAGAATATTGTAAAAGCGATGTTTGCAAATCAGATACTCGAAGGTATTTATTTCTATAGTGGATTTGCCTATATCTATACTTTGGCACGCTCAGATAAGATGTTGGGGTCTGCACAGATGATACGTTTTATCCAAAGAGATGAGGTGACACACCTTTTACTGTTTCAAAATATGATTAACTCTACTAAAAAAGAGCGTCCAGAACTCTTTACAAAAGAACTGGAAGAAGAAGTCTATCAAATGTTCAAAGATGCAGTAAAGTTAGAATGTGAATGGGGTGCCTACATCACACAGGGACAAATACTAGGACTAACTGATGAAATCATCGAACAATATATTCAACATCTTGCAGATAAGCGTTTGCACGCTGTTGGGATGGAAAAACTTTACAATGTGGAACACCCGATTAAATGGGTTGATAACTTCTCTAAGTTTAATGACCAAAAAACGAATTTCTTTGAAGGGAATGTGACAAACTACTCAAAAGGTAGTCTAGATTTGGATGATTTTTAGGAATTTGTATGTTAAATAAGCCTAAAACACTTGAAGTTGTCACCTTACAACTGCCTACGCATAAACGGTATCAAGAAAATCTTGATACTTTGAGTGCATACCTTGCAACACATCAAGATAAACATATCGTAGTTACGCCAGAGGTTTTTTTGACAGCCTTTGACTACGAACATATGTCAACTGCTGCAAAATTTTCTGCCAATGCCTTGCGAACACTTAAAAAAGAAGTAGAGGAACAAATCGTTGTTCTTACACTTATACTCGAAGATGGTGATGATTTTGTCAATCAGGCCGTAGTGATTCATAAACATAAAGTGGTGCGCAGACAAAATAAAGTGAAACTTTTTAAACTAGGAGATGAGGATCTCTACTTCCGTGAAGGAAAGAAAAAAAAGATACGTCCTTTTATGATAGAAGGGGTTAGCTACGCGTTACTTGTATGTTTTGAATTACGTTTTAAAGAGTTATGGGAACAGGTTGAGGGTGCAGATGTGGTGCTCATTCCCTCACGATGGGGAAAACATAGAAAAATACATTTGGAAGTGCTTTCTCGGGCACTTGCAGTGATGAATCAGTGTTATGTGGTTGTCTCTAACAGCGCAGATGAAGATATGGCAAAAGGTTCTTCCATTATTTCGCCTACAGGTGAGATGGTAATGAATGATGAAGAAGCGCTTGTAGAAAGCGTGATAGATTTTAGAGAAATAAAGAAAATGCGTCGCTATATTGTGATGGATTAATAAGGAAAATGATGAAATTAAAATGGATATGGGCAGTATGTGTCTTTGCGATATCGCTTCAAGCAATTGACATAGAAGAACAGATAAAAGCATGTAAAAGTGGTGATGTAAGTAGCTGTTATGATGCTGGACTGGCATTGAGTACTGGGGTGAATGCAGAAGATCAGGAGAAAAAAGATCTGGGACTTGAATACATACGCCGTGCCTGTCAATATGGTGAAGAAAAAGCTTGTGATACGATGGGTGAAAACTATTTTAAAGACAAACATTATGGAGGGGCAAAACCCTACTTAGAGCAGTCTTGTAAGCGTGGTATTGTTCAGGCATGTAATGCTTTAGGAACTATCTATAGAGATGGACATGATGTGAGACAGGATGACGTACGCTCACGTGAATATTATGAAAAAGCATGTGCGCTTAAAGGTGCAGATGCATGTATCAATGTGGCAATCATCTATAGAGGGGGCTTTGGTGTCAAAAGAAGCCGCAGTAAAGAAAAAGAATACTATCAAAAAGCCTGTGATGCAGGAAGCAAAGTAGGGTGTTCTAGCTTTATACGAATGGATAATAAAGACAAAGGGATAGAAGAGCCTGGTATTTGGGAACAGTTCAAAAGCCTATTTAACTAGATTTTGGATAGAATGCGACAACTCAATTGGGGCAGGGACTTTCAAAGATGATAAAAGCAAGAAATAGACAAAATCTTGTAGAAGCAATAGAAAAACATTTTGAACTTGATACACATGTAAAAGAAGCTTTTCTTGCTGTGGATAGGGAGATTTTTGTACCTAATGAATTTAAACATCTTTCTTATGCTTTAGAAGCACTACCTTTGGCCGCTAGTCAATACATCTCCTCTCCTTTAACTGTAGCCAAAATGACACAGCACCTTGAACTTGAGGGGGTAGACTCTGTGTTAGAAGTAGGTTGTGGTTCAGGCTACCAAGCTGCGATACTTTCTAAGATATGTCGTCGTGTTTTTACCATAGAACGTATAGACGAACTTTTAAAAGTGGCGAAAAGCAGATTTTCAGAACATGAAATGTATAACATTATTACACGCTTCGATGACGGACAGCGTGGATGGAAGCAGTATGCACCATTTGAGCGTATACTCTTTTCTGCTACAGCCAAAGAGATACCTGAAGTATTATTTGAGCAGCTTGCTGAAGGTGGTATCTTAGTTGCTCCTGTAGAAGAGGCAGAAAATTATCATATCATTACCCGTTACTATAAAAAAAATGGTCGCATTACCTCTGAAACCATTGAGCAATGTCTCTTCGTGCCTGTTTTGGACGGTACACAAAAGTAAATATTTACTCAAAATTAGGGCATGCTCATATAAAAACACTAACAAACAATTCTCCATACTCTCCCCATCATCTTTAACTGTGCTTAGATATTTTTAGTTAATTTTCGTTAAAGAATTTTTAAAGGAAAATTGCATTAAAATATGGTTGACCGACGGTCAGTCATTTTAAAGGATGTGTATGGCAATCATAGTAAATAAAGAAGAGAAACGTCGTGATATCGCGCTCTCTTGTAGGGAACTGCTGCTTGAACATGGTATTAAAGATATCAGTATTTCAAAGATGGCAGCGACTGCAAGCGTGGGGAAAGGGACGATTTATGAATATTTTAGCAATAAAGAAGATATTGTTTTTGAAATCATCTCGATCTTTATCGCAGAACATGAAAAAACCCTCTATGCATTGATAGATGAACAGATAAGTACAAAAGAGAAGATATATAAAGCACTGTATATGCTTTATAGCAATGACGACTATCAAAAACAGTTGACAATCTATAGAGAATTTTTAGCCATTGCCTTGACATCTGACAACGATGAGATGGTAGCTTTTAGTACAGCATGTCGCACACGTTTTATGACGGTGATTGACAAAATAATGGATGAGGCTATTGACAAAGGTGAGGTCATAGCAGAGGCAAAAACGATGAGCTCTGCCCTTCAGACCTACGCACTTGGATTGGTGGTAGATACGAAGACACACAGGTTACAGGCGAGTGAACTTATTGATGCATTTGTGGATGCATTTTTTACACTCATAGAAAAGAAGGATAATAAATGAAAATAGCATACATACTTATTTTACCGTTGTTCGTTTTTGCACAAAGTCATGGGCTAAAAACATTTATTGACTCTGCTGTGAGAATGAATGGGCAGATTAAAGCAAAAGAGATGAATACTAAGGCAAAGAATGCAGAACGAGAAGCATCTCAGAGTGCCTATTGGCCAACAGTAGACGTGGGTGCAGATTATGCATTGTTAACGCCTAACTATTTGGTAAGTCCTGGACAGGTAGGCAAAGTGTATGCTTCTTTAAGTGTAGATTTGTATGACGGTGGAAGAAAAGATGCATTATCACGGGCAAAAGCATTCGAACATAAGGCCTCTCTTTTTGAACAAAGCGCATTTAAGAAGAGTATCACACTTGATATAGTACGTCATTATTATGGAATACAGACACTCAAGGCAACTATTGGTGCACTGCAAAAAAGGGCAAAAGAACTCAAGGCTCAGATCACGCGTGTGAAAAAATTTAGAACAGCAGGACTCTCTACACAAGAAGATATTGATAAACTGATTGCGGTGTATGAAAATAACCATTTTACCCTTGAAAATACGAAACTTTCACTTGAGACAAGCGAAGAAAAGCTCAAACTCATTACTGGTATTTCAGCAAAACATTTGAAAAGAAACTATTTTAAAGAACCACGACACGTACGATTGGAAACACTTGAATCGATACAGATGCTCCAGCAAAATGCCTCTGCAGTGGGTGAAAATGCCAATGCCATCGATGCAGGGTATAAACCACAGGTGCATCTTAGCGATACGTATCATAAATCACACTACGATGATCTTGTCTCTGTTTCAGGTTTGGGTGGTGACGGGTTTTTGGTTGACCATCAAAATAAGTTGATGGTTTCCGTCAACATGCGTTTGTTTGACAAGGGGAAAATGGAAAAAGAGAGTGAAGCAATCAGGTACAAAAAACTCTCTTTACTTTCACAGATAGACCATGCCAAAAAAGAGCAAAAAATGAATTTTAAGCTCGCAGGGAAAACACTCAAAACAACCAAAGCAAAACTGAAAAGTGCCAAAGCATCACTCAAAGCGGCACAGAGTACGTACAGTGTGATACGTCAAAAGTTTGAAGTGGGTCTTGTGGATAACATCGCATTTCTGGATG
>CAZQOC010000128.1:0-4744 GCA_964594745.1 uncultured Sulfurovum sp. | reverse complement strand
TGACCTGCCACCCAAAATTTGAGCCAAATCCAGAGTTAGACTATAATGTCAATACCACTGATGGTTGTTTTCCCTTTGGGAATGAGCTGTGGTTTGTACTCAGATTTCCTGTCTCTTGGAATATCAAGCTTCAATTCTCCCGCATCACTGCGGACTGTTTTAGGATAGGTACCATTTTTTGTGGTCGTATCATTCTGATCCAAATGCTCTTCAAGTTCAGCCTGAAGCATCCCTTCAATCATATGTTTCATAAACTGTTTGGTTAAAGCTGAAAGATCCTCTTGACTTTTACAATTCATGGAGAGCTCTTTGAAATCTATCGGAGTAATATCTTCTATGTTTGTATTCATATTTTTCCTTCATAATGTTCATCTATGTTGGAATTTTAGCATTTACACAAAATCTGGGGTAGTATCATTCCTTCAAGTCCAATGTATAAGCAGCACTTCTTCCTTTGTGCTCTTTGAGGGGCAGAAGTACACCTTTTTTTACAAGGTCATTGAGTTGTCTTGATGCAGTGACTTGACTTGTGCCGGTGAGAACTCTGTATATGGCATTGTTAATCATCTCTTCTCTGCCAGCGAGTAACATGTCTATGGCTTTGGATTGATTGGGAGTTATCTTAATATCTCGTATTTTGTCATAGAATTTTGTTTTAGCAATACTCTTGTCAATGATGCTTATTGAAAGTTCTATGGCATTAAGCAGTGTCTGAGTGTGCCACTTTATCCAAGTTGTTAAATCCAAATCTGGATTTTTATGAAGTTTATTTGTATCTTCCAATATGTGCCCATACTTTTTCAAATCATTATTGATCGCATGTGAGATAGAAAAATATCTGGTGTCAAATCCTAGTGTTTTTGAGAGTATATGATTGGTGATGTTTCGTGTTAATCTACCGTTACCATCACCATAAGGATGTATCTGTACAAACCATATATGAGCGATAGCACTTTTAATGATAGGGTTGTCCCGAGATGTGTTGCAGTAGTCCAGGAATGTATCTATTTCCTCACTAAGCCTATGGGCCGAAGGTGCAACATAGTGAATTTTTCTTCGTATACCTTCTCCTGATGTGACATACATATCGTCATAATCTCTAAATTCTCCGGGAGTCACCTGTGTAGCATCATAGTCACTGTGTATCATGATTTCATGATGCCAGTGATTCAAACGTTCTTTTGTAAGGGGTTGATGGTTTTGATTGACATCTTTTTGTATAGATACAATGTTGTCAGTATGTTTGTTATCTGATGGAGTATCAATATGTTGAAATTGGTTACGAATAGAGACTCTAACACTTGAACGTTGGAGTATCTCACCCTCTATTGATGCATTATAGATAATCTCATCTAGTATATTTTCTGTAAAGATGTTCTCTTGTTCTTGGCTAGATAAATGTTTCATGCTTCCCTCAAGTTCACCTTGTTTTTTTGAAACTTGTATCAGCGCTTGTGAAAGCTCTTGTTTATCATAATGAAAATCTGGATAATCACGATGTTGCCAAATCCATAGTTGAGCCTTATGCATCTATTTTAGCCTTTTGATAAGATTATTAAGTTTATTATATCAAAAAAATACATATTTCTGATAAGATTAAAATTTTTTCTTATCAATGAAGGTGGCATTGCTGAAAAGCCAAGCCATTTTTGCCTTCCATCAATACACCTATATCTTGGTCAAATATAGTGGGGATGAGTATACTTATCTTTCAACGCAGTCCGTTTCCCCTGTACCCCATTGATTTAATACTCCTTCAGGACTTCCATTTTTTCTACACCAAGTATTTGCCATTTTTTCACTTTTAAGCTGGGCTCGGTGATTGCTAGATTCATAAACACTGACACTCCCTGAAAGTTTCAGGCCATCTTTGCATTTAAATGTACAAATATAGTTTTTATTTCCAGAACTCTTTTTTGTAGGTGCCACCTCGACAGAGCGAGATGCGGGGTGTGTTCCGGCATATTCTGCTACTTCGTTAACAAACTTGTTCATCTTTTTACCTAAATAGCTCTCTAGTCCAGGTTTTGGAGTTTTTAATGTAGACGTAAGCTGCTTTGCTTTTTTGGTATTGAAGTTATGTATACCTGTAGTGTTTGCAGTTTTAGTGTTTTTCATTTTTTCAAGAGCACCAAAGTCAATACCATCACAATAAAGTAAGCTTGTCATACAAAAAATTAGAACCCCACATATTCCTTTCATCGGTAATATTCTCCATTCTTAATTAATATTATTTTTTATCTCTAACGCATCTGACTCCAGAAATAGCATTAAATTTTTGATCTATTTGGGCACCATCTGATAAACGTATTGCATCATCATACATACTAAGACCCTTATCCGAATATGGTATATCTGTTTTCTTCATTTTTGAAACCAATACTTTATTGTTAGCTAATGATTTAAGCTGATCTAAGGATGGATAATGCCATCCTTTACCATTTAATGTTAGGTTTTTACAGTAATTTTTTGCTTCACTGTTAGCAGAACTACCAGATAACTTAATTATTTTTACATTATTTCCATTGGTTGTAGGATAAAAATTCTGCCATTCTATGTGTGTATTAGGATCATAAAGTATTGTATTTTTGGGCATCAGCTGAACCTCTGAAAAATATTCTAGGTTTTTAAGTGTATAGCTGGCATTATAGAAAAAACTTTTATATTTATGATAAGGGTAAACGTGGTCATAAACTCTTTTTTGGTATGTCCAATGATTGGCTGGAGTTAAATTGACAGGTGTTTGAAGTATTATGCTTTTAGATGACATTTCTTTTACGCCATCATCATTCTTTATAATTTGCGTTAAAACTTTTTTTACAAGAAGTGATATTTTATATGAATTGTATTTTAGGGTAAAAGGAAGATTCTTACGAGGTGTGATTTTAATATCTATGTCAATTTTTTGTTTTGTACCTTTACTTGCATCAATCGTCCCTTTTTTTGTAACAGCTAGCAGTTTCCCCAGTTTTCTTGTTGTTATTTTTACATCAAAAACTTTGTCAACCCCTAGATAATCAACCATTTTTCTTTCAAGTATAGCTTTTTCGTTTTTAGAAGTTGCATAGTTGCTTGCTTGCTTCAAGTATTCAATTTTTTTTGTTGCATCATATGCATTGATGGCCGCTGTGAAACCTGTAACATTTTTTGCTGGTACATTACTCCCATTACTTGACGCACAGCCAATAAACAAAATAACACTTAATAGACCAATAAGATATTTCTTCATTTTTGCCCCTCATTTAAAACTATTTGATTTTATCCCCTCCGCCCACTTAACAAAACTTTAAAATATATTAAACATCCCAAGCTTCATAAGGACGGAAAGAAAGATTGCATTTCCATTTAAAAGCATTCTACCAAAACTCCGTCACGTTTTGCGTCACATTTAAGTTTTTTGTGAAAATTATAATTTTTTTAATACAAGCATTATTCCTTGTTATACCTCCAAGACTATGAAAACAGAACATAGTGCCTTTGAATTAGAGACACCAAGAGATCGTAACGGAAACTTCGAGCCAGAAATTGTGAAAAAGAATCAAACCCATATGTCTGATGAGATAGAGAAGAAAATGCTCTCCCTGTTCAGTCTGGGTAGCTCTTACTCCCAGATCACAGATCATATTCAGGAGATCTATGGTGTGCACTTCTCAAAGCCGGCAATAGCAGCGGTAACGGATAAACTCATACCGCTGCTGCAAGAGTGGAAGAAAAGACCTCTGGAGTCCATCTATCCCTTTATATATTTAGATGCCATACATTACAAAGTAAGAGAGGAAGGACACTATGTCTCTAAAGCATTTTATACAGTTTTGGGAGTGACACTGGAAGGGAAAAAAGAGATACTAGGTCTAGCCCTGAAAGAGAAGGGGTTTGAAACAGAGCAGACACTCGAATCAGGACTGCTTTCAGATGAAGAGAGAATCAACCTTCAGGCTCAATGTGACACCTTGACCCAAAAACTCAAGGAGGCAAAGGCACTCCGTATCGAAGTGGAAGAAAAGCTTGAAGCCTTATCGGAAAAAGATATTCCCAAAAAAGACCTGAGTGATCTAATGCGAGAGAAAAACGAACAAGAAGAGAACTTTGGTCATCTTAGCAGGGTGTTTGGGGAACTAGAGAGCAAACTTACAATTGACAGCCAGAACAGAGAAAAACAGCAGGTGAAGCTGGACGAACTTTCAGAGCATAACAAATCGCAAAATGTATTGGAAAAACTTTATGAGCTCATCGGCGCATCGGATGGAACGAAGTTCTCAAAATTTGCTCAGGGCATCACGCTTGATCATCTGATCTATCTTGCAAACAGGCATCTTGTACTTCTTTCTGACAGGTATGCTATTGTCCGAAAAAAAGAAGAGGCGCAACAGCTGGAGAAGGTACCTGTGGCATATCCGTAAAAGAGTAGAGAGAGCAATACTTTAGGATCATAGGCTTCTTTTCCGCTATTGCCGTTATACTCTTTATAGATACTCTCCAGATCAAGTTGATCTGCAATCTCTACGATATATCTTGCGAGATGATCTTTGGGTAGCCATTCATCTACACTTGGCGGAAGAAGATAGGCTTGTTTTCTGTTTGATTGGATGAATTTTGTTGCCATCTTGGGTGCTTTTGTTGTTTTTTATATGATATCTATTTTATCGTTTTTGGGCTTTGTGGGAGATGGGTGAATCCGACAGGCTCCTAGATACACCGACTCTTGAAAGTATTAAAGAGATCACTGAGTGGAAGAGGATCAGGA
>CAZQOC010000127.1:0-4759 GCA_964594745.1 uncultured Sulfurovum sp. | reverse complement strand
TGTAGCGTTTATGTTACCAATTGTGGCTGACACGGAATTTTAAACGCTCTCAATATTATAGCATCTAAAAAAATAAATGTCTCATTTTAGCTATTTTTCTTTGAAATATCCTCCAATAAAGTGATATGTTTTGCTTTTAAGTGCCTATATTGACACTTTTTATACCTTTTCACATACCTAATCAGTCTATCAAAGGGTGGTCTTCCGGCAGGTGCTTTTGGTTCTACTTAGAGTGCTTCTTCGATTGGTTTACAGAATATCTCCCAGTCAATAATCTTATCCAGTTTGTTTAATGGTGGCTGATGTGCATTTATCTTTTTTAGTTGATCCTCGTAGTCGAACAGTCCTAGCATTTGATTTTTCCTACTTTACCATTTTTTGGGTTTGGGATGTGTTTTTAGAGATGCCCATATGTTAATCATCATAGTCTTAGGACTGATATATTTTCAAGCCTTCTTCTATCTGCTCAAGTGCAAGTTTTTTACCATTTTCTTCTTCTTTGGCACTCCACCAGTATTCGATAATCTGTTGTTCTATACTTCCAAGTAAATTGACCGGTAGGTTGGCAAAGACCTCATAAGAGCTGATATCATCGTTCGGTACCCCTTTACTTTTTGCCAGTTCACCGATCATTTCCCTGATCGACTTTTCGATATCGGTCGGTTCTGAAAGCGGCATATCATCTGTGGGCTGTGGGATGACGCGTGCATAATCTATCCAGGTTTTGATCTCATCTTCGAGATAGTCATATCCGTAGATCTGATAACATAAAATGCGATTTGCACCATAGATAAGCGTATCATTCTCTTCAAGTACGTCTGAAGTAGTGGGTATACCATCAAGAAGATAGACCTCTATTCTTTGGGTATCTTGTAGTGTTGATGCTTCTTCAAAAGCATTTCTTGTAATTTTAAGTAACTCTTCTTTTATTTCTTCTGTTGTCATTATCTTCCTTTTTAAGTGTTAAATCATATAGGGTATATCTAAAACGGCATCACGGTCTTGTGCATTATAATCATAGGTATGTTCATCTCTTATCCCTTTTATCTGGTTGGTAAGTGCAATACGTTGCAACGGGTGCAGTTGCTTATCTTTTGTATAGAGAAGCAATGCATCATAATAATGATTGACGATAATCGGGTGCCAATGGGCATTTTCTTCATAGAGTTGTTTTGAAAAGTCTTTGATCTTTTCAAGATCCCATTCATCTAACTTTGGCAGTTTTCTGACCACATTTCTTACAAACTGTTTTGAAAAATATGGCTCTCCCATAGTGAGTAATTTCGATGCAGCAACGATATCTGCACTATTCTCACTGTAACTGTACGCATACCTAAAATGTTCACATACCCATTCTATATACTTTGGATAGTGTTCTAAAAGCCTCGTAAGGTCATTCAGGTCTTGATCTATGAGAACTTGAAAAAGTGTAATAGTATTTTTACTGATACGTCTCCAATGAGGTTCATCTTTTTGAAAATTATCTTTTTCAATAATAGGACGATAATGTTCTATCTGTGTAAAATTTTCTACCAGTCTTCCTGTGTTCTCATAGTTTTTCTTCATAGACATCCATATTACGCATTTGCCCGTTTCTATTGTTGTGAAAATCCCATAAACGTTTATAGTTCGAATCTAGTTCAGAGAGCATACCGTCTATGGCAATAAGGTTATCAAGTTTTATAAATCTCTCTGTAGGAAAGCGTTCATACCACTCTTGCATTTCATTTTTGATCGCATTTCTTTGTGCAACGGTATTTGCGATGAGCATTTTGATCTGTTTCATCTCTTCAGTGATGACTTCATTCATGTGTACACCCACATTCACAACTTCCCGATGTTGTCCCTGGATCCAGAAAAGTGGAGGTATTGTTGCTATCCACTTTGGTATAGTCGTCATTTTGGACTCCCCGGACAATCTCGCTGACGCCAAGCTGTGTTTTGCCTATATAATAGATGGACATACCTTCTTTATGCATGGCATGAAAAGGGCCGTCACCCAAAAATGAGTAAACAACTTTCTCTACATTCCATGACTTGAGCGCTTCGGCTGTCTTGATGCCGTTACCGCACCCTGTATTTTCTTTAAAAACAAATTGTTTTTCTTTCTGGTTATACAGCGCGAAGAACGGTGCATTTCCAAACAGTAATGAAGACTTTACACCAAACTCGGCTGTGTCTACAGGTATCGCTATCATTGGAACCTCCTAGTGAATCTTTTCTTATGTTGACACTATGCATAAAATATTCCCGAAATGTTAGTACCCATATTTATGCTGGAACAAAACTTGTATATCCATAGCTATTAATGCATTATGATAGATTGAGATTATCTATGACAGTGGCGTAAGGAGAGGCAATGTCCACAGTATTTAAAGAGGGGGTTAGTGCTTATGAATCCAAAGCATACCCTGAAGCATATTATCATTTTGAGGAAGCAGCCAAAGAGAAAAACCCGGACGCGATGGTCAATTTAGCGATCATGCATATGAAGGGTGTCGGATGTGAACGCGATCTTCAAAGTGCAAAAGAGTGGTTCGCGCAGGCTGCAACACTTGAAAATACACACGCCATGATGAGTTTGGCACACTTTTATGAAAAAGGCTTGGATGGAAAACAGGATAGTGAAAAAGCATTAGAGTATTTCCGTCAAGCAGCAGATAGAGGCGTTGTAGAAGCACAACTCAAAGCTGGTATGTTATTTCGTGAAAAAGGCATTATCGCTAAAGCCATGCAGTATCTCATTACGGCAGCACACAATAATAATACGCAAGCGCAGGAGATCATCACCTATGTAAGTAATGCAGGAATGGATGATTCTTATAACACGATGTTCCGTTCACTGGATGAACCAAAACAGCGTGCACTGATAGAACAAATGATTGAGACAAAGATACGTCCTACTTTAGAAGCGGACAGTGGTGGGATTTCCTTGGTCAATTATGTTGCTTCAGAGAAACCGCAGATTTGGTTAAATTATCTAGGAGCATGTTCGGGGTGTCATCTTGGTTCTACTTCGACAGCAGATATGCTATTGGACCATTTTGAAACATTGATAGACAAAAATGTCGTTCTGTATCTCATGTAAAGGAAGAGAGATGAACAAAGTAGTGGCAGTCGTTACCTCTATTGAAGATTTAGAAATTGTGACTTATTTGACACTCCGGGCAGGTGAAACCAGCATCAAAGTCATTCAGCCTCAAAAACCGAACTGGCTCAATGTGCATGATAAAGTTTATTTTAAATTTCAGGAGTTCTCTGTATGTATTGGTAAGTCCTGTGACGGAAAGGTCTCTATTGAGAATCGTATACCTGCTGTATTGACCAGCATTCGTGCAAAGAGCTCATTGAGTGTCTCAAAATTCGACACCGATATAGGAGAGATTGTTTCACTCATGCCCCAAAGTGCATTTGAAGAGCTTGAAATCGTACAGGGAGACGAGGTAATGATACTTGTCAGTGAAATGGATATTGAACTGGAACCCTATATTGACCCGATGCTGTTGGCAAAAGTGATGGAACCAAGAACAAAAATTGCATGTTAAAGCATATATATTCAATAAACAAAAGGAGATAAAAATGGCAGTTATGATTACAGAAGAGTGTATCAGTTGTGATGCATGTGCACCGGAATGTCCAGTTTCGGCAATTTTGACAGATGAGAATGAGAGAAATCCCTATGAAGGTGATTACTTTTATGTAAAACCAGAGACATGCGTGGAGTGTGTCGGTCATGCAGATGCACCGCGTTGTGCAGAGGCATGTCCTACGGAAGGTTCTATTGTATGGGATATGCCATATACAGTAGCCTATAATGATTATTATGCAATGGGTAATGAAGAGGATAAATACAAAATCCGCGTACATAAGAAAAAAGGTCTTATGTTGCCAACTGTAAAAGAGCAGGTATATTTAGATGAGATAGGAATGGATGTACGTGAATCTCATGCAAATGTCGCTGATTCGTTTTAGGATACAATGATGAATATTGCTTTTGCATCAGACAATGGTGAATCGATCAATCAACACTTTGGATGGGCTAAGACCTTTTATCTTTTTAGTGTGGACAAAGAGAATGCAACACTTTTAAAGACGATAGACAGTTCAGAAGAACCAGAAGAAGAAAAGGCAAAACTGACCTACAAAATAGATACAATCGAAGATGCAGACATTATATATTGTACACAGATCGGGCCTACAGCTTCCAAAATGGTGCAGTCTTCAGGCATTCATCCTGTGCGTGTCAGTGAAGGCGAAAAAATCGTTGATGCAATAGCTAATATTCAACAAATGTTAAATGATAATCCACCGATGTGGTTGTTACGTATATTTCATAAGTCTGCGAAAGGAGTGCCTAATGTCTGTCATGATTACTGATACCTGTATCAATTGTGATGCCTGTATTGAAGAGTGTCCGGCAACTGCTATTGTGAGTGCAGATGAGTCTCCACTTGAAGATACAGAATATACCTATGTCAAACCGGAGAAATGTATAGAGTGTGTGGACTCTGCTGTACCAAAATGTGCAGATGTATGTCCAACTGAGGACTGCATCGTCTGGGATATGCCCTATACGGAAACATACAATGATTACTTTACTAAAAGTGATGATTATGTGATTCGAGTTCACAAAAAGAAAGGTCTCATGTCCCCGCTTGTGGCGCCGAAACCTTTTAGAGAAAGTATTTCGACTACGGAGAGAACCAACAGAGTGAGTGTAGGTGCTACACTTAAATTATATAATTAAAGTACAAGGATA
>CAZQOC010000126.1:3361-4826 GCA_964594745.1 uncultured Sulfurovum sp. | reverse complement strand
TCGCTAAAAAGAGTCAAAATATCCCTTGGCAGGTCTCATTGGATGGAATGACACGTAAACATGAGTATATCAGACGTGTCTCAATTGATAAATTTTATGAACTGGTTACAGGCGAAAAAGAGGCATTTAAAATGCTTTGTGAAGTTTTACCTTTGGTTTTGGATGATGTATTGTCCACTTTGGATAAATCTACCATAAAGAACACTGTGTTTTCAGAATTGACACAGATATCCCCAAATCTACTCAAAAGTCTCTATCTTTTGTCTTTTTCAAAGTATGAAGGCTTTGATACTTTAGAGATATAGTATAATCAAACAATTTTACACAAGGACATACGATGTCAACAATAGCCCAAGCTAAAATATTTTTCGGTTCAACACAAGGGAACAAGACAAATCAGCAAGAGCGTAGAAGCCCCTTTGATGGTAGTGTGGTAAGTACTGCTCCTGTGTGTGATGTAGAGGATACACTCAAAGCATTAGACATAGCAAAATCAGCTACCAAATTTGCTGCTGCAACTCCACTTTCTCAGCGTATTTTGTGGCTTGAAGATGTGGCTAAGAAGTTAGAAAAACAAAAAGAGGAATTTGCTTTGATGTTGGCTAAAGAGGTAGCTAAGCCTATAGCCTTTTCACGTATAGAAGTAGAGCGTTGTGTGGAGACTGTTCGCTTGACTGCTATGGAGCTTGCCAATCTTCATGGAGAGACCATCCCCACAGATATTATGCCAAGCGGTAAGAAAACGTTGGCGTATTTTAGACGAGAACCTGTAGGTGTGGTGGCATGTATTACCCCTTTTAACTTCCCTTTGAATCTTGTGGCACACAAGATAGCTCCAGCACTGGGTGCAGGAAATACCGTAGTGCTTAAGCCTACACCAGAATCACCGATGGTGGCATATATGTTCGCCAAGCTTTTTGTGGAGTCAGAGTATGCAGTCAAAGATGCACTTTCTGTAGTCTATGGTGATGCAGAAGTAGGTTCAGCACTGGTGACATCTGATATTCCAAGAGTTATCTCTTTTACAGGTTCTGTACCTGTAGGAAACATTATTACCAAACAAGCAGGCATTAAAAAAGTAAGTCTTGAACTTGGAGGCAATGCTGCAACCTATATTGATGCTTCAGCAGACTTGGTTACAGCAGCCAAGCGTTGTGCTTTTGGGGCATTTTATAATTCTGGTCAAGTCTGTATTTCACTTCAACGTATTTATGTCAATGAAGTGGTGTATGATGACTTTGCTAAATTGATGGCAGAAGAGACAGAGAAGCTGAAAGTGGGTTCTCCGTATGAAGAAGATACCTTTTTAGGGCCACTGATAGATGATGAGTCTCAAGAAAGAGCTAATGGATGGATAGCTTCAGCCATAGAAGAGGGTGCTAGAGCTTTGACAGGTGGTACACAAGGTGACAATATCTTTAAACCAACAGTCATGGCAGATGTTACAGATGATATGAAGATTATC
>CAZQOC010000126.1:0-3261 GCA_964594745.1 uncultured Sulfurovum sp. | reverse complement strand
CAATATCTTTAAACCAACAGTCATGGCAGATGTTACAGATGATATGAAGATTATCTGTGAGGAGGTGTTTGCTCCTATTGTAAGCCTTGTAAAAGTACCTAGTTATGAAGTGGCTATCGAGAAGATGAATGATTCTCCTTATGGTTTGCAGTTTTCCATTTTTACGAATGATTTGCAATTAACACAACGTTTTATAGAAGATGCCCAGTGTGGAGGAGTGGTCATAAATGACATTCCAACACTACGTTTTGATGTGCAACCTTATGGAGGCTCTAAACTCTCTGGTGTTGGACGTGAAGGTCCTAAATGGGCACTAGAAGAGTTTACTGAAGTTAAGTCAATTGTGATATGCTAACACAAATAATATTGTAGGAAGTGTTATGGATTATATGTTTCAACCAGGATTTTTAGGTACAAGAGCACCATTTTTTATGGATTTTGTGATGATTATGGTAGCGCTGTTGCCATTACTTGTGGCTGTTGCCATCTCATTTGCTAAAAAGAAAAACTATCGTTTGCATGCTTTGTCACAGACAATTATATTTGTTGTTGCAGTCATCGTTGTGGGCTATTTTGAGTACGGCGTACGTGTAGGAGGTGGATTTAATGGTTTTGTAAAAGATTCTCCTGTTTCACATGACTATGCATTTTATGTCCTTATTTTTCATATAATAGTAGCGGTGATAGGTTTTGTTATCTGGACACATACACTCATCACTGCACGAAAAGACAGTAACAACAAGACTTTGCCAGGACTCTACTCAGCTTCACATAAAAAAGCTGGAAGACGTGTATTTATGTGGATAGTTTTTACAGCGCTTACTGGCATTTGGGTCTATATACTTCTTTTTGTAGTGTAATGAAAAAAACGATAGCCATATCTGCCTGTCTTCTTGGAAAACCGTGTCGTTACGATGCAACAGACAATAAAAATGAGGCACTTTTGACCAAACTTCAGGGACACACGCTCATAGCTTTTTGTCCTGAAGATGATGCTTTTGGAAGCCCAAGACCTACGATGGATTTGGTACGTACGGAAAAAGGAATTCATGCTATTTCCAATGAGAGTGGCTTAGACCTCTCTACACCTATTTTGGCGTATGCTACACACTTTTTTGACACACATTCTCAAGTTGATTTATGTATAGGGAAAGACAGAAGTCCTAGTTGTGGAGTATGTTCAGTTAAACTATATAATGAAGAAAAAAGTCTACTCTCTACAACAGAAACAGGATTGATGATAAGAGAAGCAAAACAACGCAATATAGACTGCATCGATGCAGAGAAATTTGAAGGATTTTCATGCGATACCTAATACTACTACTCCTAAGTACATTTATTTTACATGCAAATGCACCTAAAGATGATGTAACTAAACAAGCTATTGTCAAGATTTATACCACTTCAAAAATACCAAACTATCAGGTGCCTTGGTCAAGCGCTATGCAACAAAGTACGGGTTCAGGTTCTATCATAGAAGGGGGTTTCATCTTAACCAATGCGCATGTGGTAGCAGACCAGGCTTTTATAGAAGTACAACGTTATGGACAGCGTAAACGGTATGTTGCACAGGTATATGCTGTATCACATCAAGCTGATTTGGCACTTTTAAAGGTTAAGCAGAAGTCTTTTTTTACGGGTGTTACACCTCTTAGTTTTGGTACTTTACCTGAAGTGGAACAAAAGATAGTTGTGTATGGTTATCCTATGGGTGGGAGTACACTTTCTGCGACTATAGGGGTGGTGTCACGTGTTGAACATCATGTCTATGCACACAGTGGGGAGTCTTTTTTAGCCATACAGGTAGATGCTGCGGTCAATCCTGGAAACTCTGGAGGTCCAGCACTCTCTCATGGTAAAATAGTGGGTGTGGTGATGCAAGTCATTACTAA
The DNA here is from genome assembly GCA_964594745.1 of uncultured Sulfurovum sp. Classification (GTDB taxonomy): domain Bacteria; phylum Campylobacterota; class Campylobacteria; order Campylobacterales; family Sulfurovaceae; genus Sulfurovum. The sequence goes on along the minus strand of CAZQOC010000126.1, from coordinate 1,369 downwards.
GTCTCAAAACATAGGTTACTTGGTACCAGTGAGTATGGTGCAACACTTTATAGATGATATGAAAGATGGAAAGTATGATGGTTTTGCAGATTTAGGTTTAGGGACACAAAAACTTGAAAACCCTACATTAAGACGTTATTATGGATTAGAAAACAATGTGACGGGTAAACTCATAGACAAGGTTGTATATAACTCTTCTTTAAGAGGTATTTTAAAAGAGGGAGATATTCTTACAGCTGTAGATGGTCATAAGGTTGAAGATGATGGTACATCAGCATTTAGAGAGCATGAGTATACAAATTTTTATTATTATATAGATAAACATCAAATAGGAGAGAAAGTAAAACTCGATGTCATTCGTAACAAAGAAAAAATGGCAGTAGATGCCCTTTTAAAATATTCGGCAGACGATATGTATCTGGTAAAAACCACACGTTATGACAGAATGCCAACCTACTTCATTTATGGTGGGTATGTCTTTTCTCCACTGACACGTAACCTTATACTCTCAAGCAATCGCAATCGTCTGACCCTTTCTTACCTTGCCTCTCAATGGCAAGAGAAAAAGAAAAAAGAAGTAGTAGTACTCCTTAAAGTACTTGCATCAGACTTAACCAGAGGCAATAATGACTTTGGTATGTGGCCTATAGAAAAAATCAATGGCGAGACCTTTGTTGATTTCAAAGATTTTTATAACCAAATGCAAAATACACAAGAACGTTACATTGTCTTGGAAGATAAAGACGGAGTCAAAGTAATTATAGACAAAGATGAAGCATTGGCAAAGCAGAGTGAGATACTTAAAAAATATAATATTGAGTTTGACAAGTCTAGCGATTTAAGAGATTAGTCATATTTCTTAAACTGTTCCAACCACTCTTTATCTTCTTGGCTAAGCGTGCCTACACGCTCAAGTAATTTGGTTTTGGTGTTGATAAGGTCTTCTATGGAGAGATATTCTAAAAGAGCGGGATTAATAGTTGGTTCTTCTCGCCCATAGGCTATGAGTTTTTCTATATCTGCGAGTAATTCTTCTTTATTGGGTGTTTTTTCAATATTCATTCTGTTATACTATCAAAAAATCTATACAAGGATAGTTAATGTTACAAGTAGGTGATGCCGTGCCAGACTTTTGTCTGCCAAACCAAGATGAAGAGGAGATATGTCTAAGAGATATCAGGGGCAGATGGATCGTGCTTTATTTTTACCCCAAAGACAACACTCCAGGGTGTACCACAGAAGCGTGTGATTTTACCGTGGCACTGCCAGACCTTGAAGGGCTCGATGCTATCGTCCTCGGTGTTAGCCCTGACTCTCCGAAAAAACATAGGAATTTTATAGAAAAAAAAGATCTCAAGATCACACTGCT
>CAZQOC010000125.1:0-4826 GCA_964594745.1 uncultured Sulfurovum sp. | reverse complement strand
TCTTTGATGAAACAAATCTAATTATCAGTAATGAAAATTACTTTTTTTATACAAGACTCATTAACGGAAAATTTCCAGACTATCAACGTATTGTGCCCACTTCAACAAAACATCAAATCACACTGCCTAAAAAAGAGATGATAGATGCTATTAAAATGATTACGACTATTTCTCAAGAAATTAAAATGATTTTACTTTCTGATACAATCATTTTCGAATCTTTAAGTGCCGATAATGTTGAAGCTAAAACTGAATTAGAAATTAATACTGGTTTATTAGATAAATTTGAACTCTCATTTAATTCTAAATATATTTTAGATTTTATTTCACAAGTAAGTAAAAATGAATTTACTATTGAATTTAATGAACCATCATTACCGTTTATCGTCAAAGACGATAATTTTATAACAATCATCATGCCTATAGTTGCATAAAAGGAATAGCGTTACATGAGTGAAATTTCAACAAAATATATTTTTGTTACAGGTGGGGTACTCTCTTCATTGGGTAAAGGTATTACTGCTGCAAGTATAGGAACTTTATTAAAACATACAGGACAACGTGTAGGTGTACTTAAATTAGATCCTTATATTAATGTCGATCCTGGAACGATGTCACCACTAGAACATGGAGAAGTATTTGTTACCAAAGATGGTGCTGAAACAGATCTTGACTTAGGACATTATGAAAGATTTTTAGATACTTCATTAACACAAAACAATAACTTTACCACAGGACTTGTCTATAAAACAGTCATTGAAAATGAACGTAAAGGTAAATATCTGGGAAAAACCATTCAAGTTGTACCTCATATTGTTGATGAAATTAAAGAACGTATTATCCGTGCTGGAGAAGGCAAAAATATATTAATTGTTGAGCTTGGTGGAACAACAGGTGATATTGAAGGTTTACCATTTTTAGAAACTATTAGACAGATGAAACACGAACTTGGTAAATCAAAAGTGATGAATATTCATGTTACTTTGTTACCTTATATCAAAGCAGCTGGTGAACTTAAAACAAAACCAACACAACACTCAGTACAGGAACTTAGACGTATTGGTATTGCTCCTCATATGCTTGTTCTTCGTGCAGAAGTACCTGTCAATGCTGATATTAAACGTAAAATTGCCTATTCATGTGATGTAGATGAAGAGTCAGTTATTGTTGCTGAAGATGCATCAACTATCTATCAGGTACCATTGAATTTTTTACGCCAAAATATACTCTCTCCTGTCTGCAAACAACTTGAACTTGACAATTGTGAACCAAAAATGGATGAATGGACCGATTTGGTACATAAAATTATTATGCCTAGCAACGAAATTAAAATCGCTTTTGTAGGAAAGTATCTTGATCTTAAAGAATCATACAAATCACTTACTGAAGCATTGATTCATGCAGGTGCACATTTAGATGCAAAAGTAAACATTAAATGGGTTGATTCTGAGAAAATCGAAAATGATGGTGCTGCCAAATATTTAAGTGATTGTGATGGTGTACTTGTTGCAGGTGGTTTTGGTGAGCGTGGTGTAGAAGGTAAAATATTGGCAATTCAATATGCCAGAGAAGAAAAAGTACCTTTCCTTGGTATTTGTCTTGGTATGCAACTCTCTATGATAGAGTTTGCCAGAAATGTTTTAGGTCTAAAAGAAGCAAACTCTGTAGAGTTTAAAAAGGATACATCAGATGCTATCATTTACCTTATAGACGAATTTATTGATGCTTCAGGATCAAAGCAGGTTAGAACAACAACTTCACCTATGGGTGGTACTATGAGACTTGGTGAATATGAGTGTGAAACTAAAGAAGGTTCAAATCTCAGAGCTGCATATGATACAAAAGTAATTTTTGAGAGACATAGACACCGTTATGAAGCAAACCCCAAATATAAAGAGGATTTTGAATCCAATGGTATGGATATTACAGGTGAATCTCATGGACTTATTGAGGCTGTTGAAATAAAGGACCATCCATGGTTTTTAGGTGTACAGTTTCACCCAGAATTTACCTCTAGACTCCAAAGTGCCAATCCATCCATTATGGCATTTGTCAATGCTTCTATGGAACATAAAACTGTAGATGTATAGTCAATTAACGCTTCAAGCGTTAGATACACTGTTAAAAAACCGTTTTAAAGAGGGATTTCTCTCTTTAAAAGACCTTCCAAACCCTTCCACTTTTAAAGATATGGACAAAGCTACCAAACGTATTGTCCAAGCTATAAACAATAAAGAAAAAATAACCATCATTGGAGATTATGATGTAGATGGTGTCACTTCTACGACACTTATGAAACTTTTTTTTGAAGAGATAGATTACCCCATTGAATGGATTATCCCTAATCGCTTTAAAGACGGCTATGGACTCTCAGCCAATATTATTCCTCGTATTCTCGGTACAGATTTGGCGATTACTGTAGATAATGGTATCTCCGCGGTGTATGCAGCCAAGCTTTGTAAAGAGCAGGGTATAGAACTCATCATTACAGACCACCATTTGCTTGCACCAGAAGTACCTGAGTGTTTTGCCATCATAGACCAGAAGCAAGAAGCATGTAGCTTTCCCTATTCCGATGTCTGTGGAGCACAGATAGCATGGTATCTTATTGCTTCACTTAAAAATGCGATGAAGATTAAAATCAATATGATGCCCTATATGGAGCTTACAGCCATAGCCATTATCGCAGACATGATGCCCTTGCAACACATCAACAGAGCCATGGTTAATGCTGGCATAGAAGCACTCAACAAAAGCACACGCCCTGCCATAAAAGCCTTTTTGGAACATAGTCAAAAAGAGGCATTGAATGCAGAAGATATAGGTTTTTTCTTAGCACCACTACTTAATAGTGCAGGACGTATGGATGATGCCAAGTATGCTGTAGAGTTTTTGGCTTCTACAAACATTTATGATGCCAGAGTCAGACTAGGGCGCTTAGTAGATTTTAATAATGCACGTAAAGCCACAGAACAAGAGATAACCACGCAAGCCCTAGCACAAGTAAACCTTAACGACGAGGTTATTGTTGTTGAAGGTGAAGAGTGGCATGAGGGTGTGGTAGGCATTGTGGCTGCACGTGTGGCAAGACATCATGAAAAACCGTGTATTGTTCTATCTAACAATGGTGAGGGCATACTCAAAGGAAGTGGTAGAAGTTTTGGAGCTTGTGATTTGTTTGCTATTACCAACAGCTGTAGAAGCCACTTAGAGAAGTTTGGAGGACATCAGGCAGCCATTGGGCTCTCTTTACGTTATGAGAGCCTAGAAGCCTTTAAGAAACAGTTACAACTCAACTACCTAGAGGGCAACTACATAAAAGAAGCAGTAGACCCAGACATCGTAGGGGAACTCCACTTTAAAGATATCTCTTTTGATCTCACTAAACTAGTGCAAAAGTATGAGCCTTACGGACAGGGAAACCCCACACCAAAATTCATCTCTAAAAATGTAGAGATCCTTCAGGCAGATACTATGGGAAAAGAGGGTGAACACCTACGCTTCTCTTTTACACAGGATGGCATAGTCATGGCAGGTGTACAGTTTAAAACACGTGAAGTCTATGAGGTAGGATCGATAGTTGATGTAGTCTATACGGTGAATGAAAATCATTTTAGAGGGAATGTGAGTTTGCAGTTGATGGTGGAGAAAGTAATAGTGAAATAAATCCAAGCCAAAAAGGCTTGAATAAAAGAAAGAGGGATGTGAATAATTTAGATTGGCAATACGCGAATTTTATCGCTAAGTTTCTCTTTTAAAATGTTTTCAATGGCAAAGAGTGTTCCTGTTGAGGAGGATGCACAACCTGAACATGCACCAAGGTAACGAATGTAGATATCGAAGTTTTCACCGTTTTCTTTGATGTCTAAAATTTCCATATCTCCACCATCCATCACTAGCATTTGACGGATATTTTCATCGACTACTTTATCAACCGCTTTAATACGCTGAACGATAGTCATACCGGCAAAGTCTCCAGCAGGTGTAGTGTCATTACCTAATGATGCCTTACCTGCAAGTTTTTCTTTTTCATACTCTTCAAGAAGGTCTACTAGGTAGATGTCTTTCTCTTCATGTCCACCAGGTTTGATACATGATTTACAGAAAGCACCTGCTTTGGTGTAATCAGTGATTTGTTCAACTGTTGTAAGGTCATTTAGACGGATGACTTCTTGAAGTGTAGAGAGTGTCACACGGGCACATTCACATACGATAACCTCTTCTTCAAAGCTCTCCATATCTACACCCTTGTATTGAGCGGCTGCTTTTTTGATGACATCATATGCCATAACAGAACAGTGCATTTTTTGTGGTGGTACAGCAGGAGTATCTGCATCATCACGCATCGCAAGTTCTACATCAATATTAGTGATTTTAACCGCTTCATCAACGGTTTTGTCTTTACAGAGTTCAGCCATAGTGTCGGAAGAAGCAATAGCTGTACCACAACCAAAACTTTTAAATTTAGACAAAAGAATTTTATCTGTTTTAGGGTCTACTGCCCAGTAAAGACGTACTGCATCTCCACAGCTCTCTGCACCAAAGTCTGCAACGATGAGTTTTGCACCCATCTCATCTGCTTGTTCTTGTGTAATTTCACCCATGTTTTGTGGGTTATTCATAAGGTCTGTTACTTTGTTGCTGTACTCATCCCAGATGGTACCACCTATTAAACTATCTATTCCCATGTTATTTCCTTTTATTTCTATTAATCTTGGGTACCCACAAGGGGATACCCCTACAAATTTTAATTATGTACCACAAAAGTAATTGCGTAGGGGCAATCCCTTGTGGTTGCCCTAATTAATGATGATGAGCGTCTAAAC
>CAZQOC010000124.1:0-4828 GCA_964594745.1 uncultured Sulfurovum sp. | reverse complement strand
ATTTTCTTCTATACATAGAATGAAAAAATACAAGAAAGTTTTTATTGTAATATGTTCAATGATGTAAGCGTGTAATTTAGGTATAATTTCTAAAATCACTAAGGTTTCGCATTTATGTCTAAACATCCAACACTTCTCGCACAATTTCGTTCTTTTTGCTACCAAAATGAAGCTACAGATTTTGAAAAAGCTGTAGAGTATTTCGCAGTATTTGGTGGTATGGGTTGGTTTGTAGATATGAGCAAGCCTTTGGATGAACTTATAGAAGAGAAGGTTTTAAATAACTATCGCTACATACACGGTGACCTTACTAAAATTACACACTCTAAGCCTACCTATCATGCAATGCTTACAGCCATTGCTACAGGAGATAGACGTGAACATTCAGCCTTTAAAAAAGTAAATGTAGGTAGAGAAAAGGGTGAAGAGGTTATCGATTTTCTCATTAAGGATGGATTTGTGGTTTTTGACAACTCTGTTGAAAAACCAGTCAATGAGAAAGATGGTATTTCGGATAAACTGTTGTTTGTGACACCGTTTATGCGTTTTTGGTTTGCCATCATATCGCCAACGTATAAAAGCATCAAAGAGGGTGAGTATGCTGAAGTAAAAGCACGTTGGGATGGGATAAAAGGAGAGGTTACATCACTTATTTATCATCAACTTGTACTTGAACTTATTCAACTTAGCTTTAAAAAAGAGTTTGAAGGTGATCCCATCGTGAGTATTGGTTCGTATTATGATAAAAATATTGAGATTGATATATTGGCCAAACGTAAATCGGGTGCTATGCTTGCAGGAGCATGTAAGTATGGTAAACAAAAAATGAATAAATCTGAACTGACGAAACTCAAAGAAAACTGTACCAAAGCAGAACTCGATGTAGAGGATTTTGTACTTTTTTCTAAAAATAAGTTCTCCTCAGAACTTAAAAAAGAAAAAAGTAGCCACGTACGTCTCTTTTCTCTGAGAAATCTTGCAAAGTTGATGGATAATCTTAGTAAAGAGGATTTACTGGAATATACCAATAAGAAGTATTGAGTCGTAGTGTCTAAAGTGAGATGGTTGATATGATATATAGGAGTACTGAAACATGTTTATGAAACTTTTTATCGCATTACTTGTTATTTTGGTTGCGTGGCAGGTAATTGATCCAGATTTACGTTTGTCATCTAAAGATGTGACTGTAAGAAAAGCACTTCCTATGGATGTGAGTTATGAAAGTATTGAGGCATATTCATATCTTAATAGTATACGTAGAAAAATGAATATGCTTACCTTTTCGAACAATGAAAATTTAAAGGATGCTGCAAAGGCACATGCTTATTATTTGGTAGCGAACAATGAATCTACCCATGAAGAAATAGCAGGACACAAGCATTATGTAGCCCAAAAACCTTTTGAACGAGCCTATAAAAAAGGATATCTCTCTGGGATAGTTAGTGAAAATTTATCAACCAATGTGCATTCGGCACATCAAGCCGTAGATGGGTTGTTCTCAGCCATTTATCATCGTTTTGGATTTTTGAGTACAACTGTGAATGAATTGGGTGTTGGTGTATATCAAGATGAATTTAACAGTGATAAAAGTGCTTTTGTATTTCTAATGGGGAACAGTGATTTAAATAGACTTTGCCACGGTACGAGCTATGCAGGTACAGACAGTTATTGGAAAAGTTGCAAAGATGTTTCTCATCATATAAAAGATAAAGATTATAAGGAAGCAATCAATTATGGTAAACAAAATAATCCAAGTATTATTGTCTATCCTTTTAATGATGAAAGAGAGATACCTCCTGCTTTTTATTCAGAAACACCTGATCCTTTGCCAAATTATGATGTGAGTGGGTTTCCTGTGAGCATAGAATTTAATGACTTTTACTATAAAGACATCTCAGTACTCTCTTTTAATCTGTATGATTATAAAGGTAACATAGTAGATGTGTCTCTGATGGATAAAGAGAGTGACCCCCATCAACGATTTACAAAGAATCAATTTGCTATTTTTCCTTTAAAACGTTTAGCGTATAACAGTAAGTATAAAGCAGAAGTTATTTATCGTGTAGATGACGAAATCAAAAAGTATACTTGGTCTTTTTATACAAAAAGAATACAAGAAGAATTTTATCGTGTTACAAAGCTTTATGATGAGCTAAGTATTGTGCCTAAAAAAAGTTATGTGATTTACTTTGCTCCTGTTGATGCACATGATATTTTACATGACATACAATTTCCAGCAGAAGTTGATGTACAATTTTTAGATAATAACACCATTAAACTTACACTCATGAGTGATAAAATAGAAGAGTTTACACTCGATACAGGAAGTAAAAAATTGCATATTTCGGTACAACATTAACCACGTATATTTAAAAAGTTCTTTGTACTGATATCATCCCATGGTTTATTGAGCTGGACAAAGGCTTCATAACTTTTTAATGCGCGTTTAAAATCACTGCTCTTTTTACTTTCTTCATCTAAGACTTCTCTTAGTGCTACTTTTGCAGCATCCATCATCTCTTTTGGGAATGTTTTTATCTGTACATTACTTGGGAGCGCTTTAAAGGCTTTGGCATTTTCATATCTAAATTCCTGTAACATACTGCCTGTCATCTCTTCTGTGGCTGCGGTGATAATGGCTCTATGCTCATCACTCAGCTTCTCCCATCGTGCTTTGTTAAAAGTAATCTCCAAGATACTTCCTGGTTCATGCCAACCAGTGTAGTAGTAGTCGGCTGCTTTATCAAACCCCATCATCTTATCAAGTGCAGGCCCTACCCACTCAGTCGCATCGATGGTACCACGCTCCAACGCGGTATATATCTCTCCTGCAGGAAGCAGTACAGGGTTTACACCCAGTTTTTTCATTACCTCTCCACCTAGACCAGGGATGCGCATCTTAAGTCCTTTAAGGTCAGCAAGGGAGTTGATAGGTTTTTTAAACCATCCACCCATTTGTGGTCCTGTGGTTCCTCCTATGAGAGGGTAAAGGTTGAACTTCCCATACATCTCTCTCCATAATTCATAGCCCCCACCAAACTTTAGCCAAGTGATCATCTCTTCAGAGGTAAGACCAAGGGGCATACCTCCAAAAATGGAAAAGGCAGGATTCTTCCCTTTCCAATAGTAGACCCCAGAGTGAAAGGCATCTATCTGTGCAGCAGAACAGCTGTCAAAGACTTGCAGAGCAGGTACCAAGATGTTTTTAGGAAATACTTTTATCTCTAGTGTTCCACCACTCAGTTCAAAACATCGCTTGGCAAACCTGTCGACACCTGTTCCCATGATAGGGAAATGTGCGGGCCATGATGTGGCTAGTTTCAGGGTGACTTTTTTTGCTTTGTTGACATTGACTGTACCTTCTTTGGTTTTCTCTTCAGCCCTATGACAGGCACTAAGCGCCACAGCACTGGCACCCAAAGCGGTAGTGGTTAAAAAGTCTCTTCTTTTCATGGTAAAATATATCCTCGTATTAATTAGATAAATAGTAACATAACATAGTTTTTAAAGGGGTGAATTTGAACTGTCATATTTGTAATAAACATACGGTATCGTTTCAACATACAAAAACAGGTATGACGTACTATCATTGTAAAGCGTGTGAATATATCTTCAAGTCCCCTGAGTGTTATCAGGACTTAGAAACACAAAAAGAACGTTACAATCTTCATGAAAATAATGAAGATGATGAAGGATATAAAGCCTATTTTAGAAGATTTTTAGACTTAGTTTTACCACAACTTGATAGGCCTCAAAATGCGTTGGACTTTGGGTGTGGAAGAACATCGTTGTTGGCTAAGTTACTTAAAGAAGAGGGCATATATTGTGACTACTATGACCCAATTTATCATCCAGATACATTGGCAGAAGCTAAAAAATATGATCTGATAGTCTCTACAGAAGTCTTTGAACATCTGCATCAGCCCAGAGAGGTTTTTGAAAGTTTGTTGACAAAGTTAGAAGAGGGAGGGTATCTTGCCATTCAGACAGAGTTTCACTCCAACGAACAAACACTCTTTGAAAAGTGGTGGTACCCACAAGACCCTACACACATTGTCTTTTTTAGGGCACAAACATTTAAAGTACTGTGTGAATTGTATGGATGTACGTTTCTCAATGATAATGGGAAAAATATGGTACTTATGAAGAAATCTTAAGATTTTTTATTTTGGTGATATTCTGCTCTTTACTTTTTGATTTAAATGCACGTATGTTTTTAAGATGTTCTTCATAGGTTTGTGCAAACTGATGTGACCCATCTTTTTTGAGCATAAAAAAGAGATATTTACTTGTGGCAGGATGGTAGGCTGCTTCTAAAGCCTCTATACTTACAGTACCCAGTGGTGCAGGGGGAATACCTTTGTGCTTATAGGTGTTGTAAGCACTTTCATCGGTTTTAATACGTTCAGGGGTAACAATAGTATGTGCAAATTTACCATAGTTGAGTGTCCCATCCATTTGAAGTTTCATATTTTTTCTCAAACGGTTATAAATGACAGAAGAGATAAGTGGCATTTCTTCGATGGAATTACTCTCTTTTTGTATGATGGACGCAATAATTAAAAGTACTTTTATTTCCACAAATTGAGGCCTTTTTTTATGATAGTATTTATTTATGAAATCATCTAATGTTTTACTTGACTGCGTGAAGAGAAAATCTATACTTGAATAGGCATCTGCATCTCGGGCTAGAGTATATTGTCCGGAAAAAATATCGGCTTGCTGGTAAATGCTTTGTGCTTTATAGGCTTCTAAAAGCTTGATTGCATCAAGTTTCATGTCATTGGCTAATCGCCGTGTTAGTTCTTGGGCTGTTTCCCCTGCATAT
>CAZQOC010000123.1:0-4877 GCA_964594745.1 uncultured Sulfurovum sp. | reverse complement strand
TTGACACAAACTCCTTAAACACAAGCATTACAAAGATTGCAAGAATTCTATTTCGTTATTTGGGATAAGCTATAATTCGGACATGGATAATGAGATTATAATTATAGGGGGAGGGGCGAGTGCTTTGATGCTGGCGTCTTTACTTCCTAAAAACAGTGCTACTATGATAGAGGCTAACCCTAAACTGGGTGCCAAGATACTTATCTCAGGTGGGGGTAAATGTAACATTACCAATGCACAGATGGGCACACAGTACTTTGTGGCAGACGATACCTTTGTGACTCCAGCACTTAAACTGTTTAATGAAGTAGATTTGCTTAGATGGCTTGAACGTCAAAGACTTAAACCCGTGTTGCGTAAGGAGACACAGTATTTTTGTCAGCATTCAGCCAAGGAACTGGTTGATCTCTTTGCCAAAGAAGTGAAAAAGCAAAAAGTACTTTTAAATGAAAAAGTGCTCAATGTGACCAAGCGTGGTACATTTTTTACAGTGAAGACAAACAAACGTACGCTCTCTTCTAAGTATGTCATCGTTGCATCTGGGGGGCTTAGTTTTCCTCGTTTGGGAGCTAGTAGTATAGGCTATGATGTTGCACAATCCTTTGGTCATAGCATCGTCAAGACTGCACCTGCACTGGTAGGCTTTACTGTTCAAAAAGAACAATTTTTCTTTAAAGAACTCTCAGGCGCATCCACAGATGTTAAAATCACGGTAAATGGTACAGTGTGTGAAGGTGCACTGCTTTTTGCACATAAAGGTATCTCTGGACCTACCGTACTGGATGCCTCGTTATATTGGGAAAAAGGGAAGATAGAGATAGACTTTTTACCTGATTTTTCATGCAATCGCATAAAAGGTTCAAAAAAGCAAATAAGTTCTTTACTCCCTCTGCCAAAACGCATCACTAAGGCATTTCTGCTACAATTAGAGCTAGAAGATAAACCCTTCTACCAACTAAGCCCTGAAGAAGTGGACAAGATTCAGGGTTTAAATCATTATAGTTTTGCACCTGCAGGTACTTTTGGATACTCGAAAGCTGAAGTGACTAAAGGAGGTGTGTCTACTGAGGAAGTAGATGCGCAAAGTATGATGAGTCACAAGGTTGATGGTTTATACTTTACAGGTGAAGTACTAGATGTGACTGGGAGACTGGGAGGCTATAACTTTCAGTGGGCTTTTTCTAGTGCATACAGTTGTTTTAAAAATCTAATGGGGAGATAATATAACGATGAGAAATAAAATTTTATTAGCCATTGCATTTGCTATGGTATTGACAGGGTGTGGTGATTTATTTGGCCCGGACAAAGAGGGGTGGAAAAATTCACAAAAAAATGAATTTTTAACCATACTTAAAACAGACAAATATATGTCACTTTGTGATCAAAAACCACTGTATGAACAAGTCAAATCAAGTAAAAACTCAAGATTAATGACTAAATTATTGCTAGCGTACGCAAATAATCTTGCGAACTCTTGTATTGATATTAAAAGTTTTAAAGCATCACAGCGTGCAAAAAGAAAAAATGAGATAGATACCTATTTTGAAACCTATCAGCAAGAAGTAAAATCCTCTAATATTCTAATGAAATTAAGAGCAGGGCAAACGATAGAACAAATCTTACAGCCTTATGTACCTAAGATACCACAGTTTGGTGCACTGATTCAAAAATACAACACTCTAAAATCTTCAGATGCAAATGTTACAGCGTCTCAGTTAAAAAAGATTCGTCTCAATATAGAGCGAACGAAGCTGATGAAACCAGAAATAGGGACAAACTATGCACTTATCAATATACCTGAGTTTAAAGTCAGGGTGATTGAAAAGGGTAAAACTGCGTTGAAGTTTCCTGTAATAGTAGGAAAAACCAATATGCAGACCCCTATTTTTTCTGAACGTCTTAAATATGTAGAGATAAACCCACAATGGAATGTACCAGATTCCATTATGAGAAAATCGTATATTGCTAAGATTAGAAGAAATCCAGGTTGGGTTGCAGCCAAAGGGATGGAGCTTCATAAAGAGTCTTATGATCTGCGTTCACCAAAGGTTAATCCTGCCTCTGTTGATTGGTCTAAATATCCTAAAGATGGTAAAGGGTACATTCCATATAAGCTTGTACAGGTACCATCGCTGAAAAACGGTTTGGGACGTGTGAAGTTTATTTTCCCCAATTCCCATGCTGTGTATATGCATGATACACAGGGAAAATCACTGTTTCAAAGAAAAAGTAGGTGTTTCAGTCATGGATGTATTCGTTTAGGTAAGCCAAAAGAATTACTCAATCATGTCACAACACATTATAGTGACAAAAGTATGGAGACTGTTCAGAATTGGTACGATTCCTTGAAAACAAAACATCTGATACTCAATAAACCGCTACAGGTTCATACCGCTTATTACACTGCGTATGTAGACGAATCTGGAGCATTAAAACTATTTCCTGATGTGTATGGGTTTGACAAGTCACAAAGACTCAACTTTTCACTCTAGCAAGCTAAAGTGCCATTATGTTAAAATACTTTGACTTTAACATAATGGTAAGACATGGCATCAAAAGAAGTAAACTACAACAACAATAGTTTTCAACTCTCCTATGAGTTAGTGAATCCTGCGCAAGACAAAGTACTGCTTGTACTGCATGGATGGGGGAGCAACAAAGAGATTATGAAACAGGCCTTTGGCAAGACACTACCAGAGTATAAACACATTTACCTCGATATGCCAGGTTTTGGTAAATCAACCAATGACATGGTACTCACTACGGAAGACTACGCGCACATTGTTCAGCTTTTTTTAGAGGCATTGGATGTTGTACCTATGATAGCGATGGGACACTCATTTGGCGGTAAAGTCTCAACACTACTTAACACACCATGTTTGGTACTGCTTTCAAGTGCAGGGGTGGTCACTGAAAAGCCATGGTCAGTAAAGCTTAAAATCGCCACAGTGAAGTTTTTAAAACCACTGGGCATGACCTTTATACGAGACATGTTTAAGAGTAAAGATGTGGAAAACATGAGCCATGAGATGTATGAGACATTTAAAAATGTGGTGGATGAAGACTTTGAAGACTCTTTTACCCAGTCTAAGTCCAAAGCATTGTGTTTTTGGGGTAAAGAAGATACCGCTACACCACTCTATACTGGAGAGAAGATAGCGGGACTCATACAAAACTCCGCATTTTACCCACTAGATGGAGACCACTTCTTCTTTCTACAACATAAAGATTTTATCGCTCAAACGATTACAGAACAATGTACTAAACACTTTAAGGAAAATCACTAATGTTACAACTCATTAACTCACTAGCCTACGCACTCTTTATTTTAGCAATGGGATACTACTTTATCACCAACTTACAGTGGTACAGTTACAAACTCAACCGTGTCCTATTTCACCATACAAAAACTTGGTGGCACTTTGCCTATTTTTTAGTACCTTTTGCTCTTTATATGCTGGTAGATAGAGTCAGTGATTATAGCTTTATTGTGGTCATTGGTTATCTGATAGCCCTTTATTTTTGGTACAAAGGACTCGATAAACCTTTAGTATTTACAGGACGCGTCAAGCGTTTCTTTGCTGCGATGCTTCTTTTTGCCATTTTCATTGCGGTAGTCTTTAAACATTTTGCGGTAGTAATTCCTATCTTCTTGGCATTTGCTGTGTCTATCTTCATAGAGAAGATGCTCTTTAATGGCTTCAAGGTAAAAGCTCAGAAAAAAATTGCATCTATGGATGGCATGAAAGTAGTGGGAATAACAGCCAGTTATGGGAAAACAAGCATTAAAAACTATGTAGAGCATTTACTTAAAGCGAAGTATAAAACCTATGCGACACCACGCTCTGTCAATACCTTGGGTGGTGTGATGATAGATGTCAACAATGACCTGCCAGATGATACTGAAGTGTATGTCGTAGAGATGGGCGCAAGAGGTGAGGGTGACATCGCTGAGATAAGTACTTTTGTCAACCCGCATTACGTGGTGGTGGGTAAAATAGGTCCAGCGCATATAGAATACTTTAGAACGATGGAAAATATCCGTAACACCAAGATGGAGATACTCAAAACAGACAGACTTACAACAGCTTGGGTACATGAAAGTGCTATGGTGAAACCAGAAGATAATGTACATACTTTTGGAAGTAAAGAAAATTTAGATATTCGTTCTAATGTGCCTGCACCAGAGTACATCATAGAAGATGTAGAAGCCACACTGGATGCTACAAGCTTCACACTTGGGGGTGTACGTTACTCTGCGAGTATCTTAGGTGCATTTAATGCTATGAATCTAGCCGCCGCTGTCCTTGTAGCCAAAGAGCTGGGACTCACAGATGAAC
Organism: uncultured Sulfurovum sp.; assembly: GCA_964594745.1. Classification (GTDB taxonomy): domain Bacteria; phylum Campylobacterota; class Campylobacteria; order Campylobacterales; family Sulfurovaceae; genus Sulfurovum. Next base: position 537 of record CAZQOC010000123.1, on the reverse strand, counting down.
AAATACAAAAACAGCTCTCTACACTTAAACCTGTTGATCACAGACTGCAACGTATCGATGCGGGAGGGAAGGTCATACTTGATGACAGTTTCAATGGTAACATAGATGGAATGATGGCTTCTTTTGATTTGGCAACTACTTATGAGGGTAGAAAAGTGGTTATCACTCCAGGACTTGTTGAGGTAGATGATGCACTCAATGTTCAGGTGGCACAAAGAGCCAATGAAGTGTTTGATGTAGTAGTAGTCACGGGTGATTTGAACTATGCCATTTTTAAAGAATATGTGGATGCAGATAAGTTGGTGAAGTTGGCTACTAAGGGTGAGATGGAGAGTATGTTAGTGGAGCAGACGTTACCAGGAGATTTGATACTCTTTGCGAATGATGCACCATCTTTCGTCTGATTTTACTGTATCTTTGACTTAACGGCTTCGTTCCGTTCAGCCAAACCTACAGCAAACTCAAACAAAACCAATTTTTATTTTCCCATCTTCTTAAAAAACAACTCATGGCTAGGACTTTTAATCGTGATACCTT
>CAZQOC010000122.1:0-4904 GCA_964594745.1 uncultured Sulfurovum sp. | reverse complement strand
TTCGCTTTTCTGAAGTGTTTTCTTCTACCGCTGTAGAACCCTCTTGCTTGTTTTAATAGTCTTTTGTGACGTCTGTGTCTTACGACACCTGTTTTTGCTCTCATGGTTATCCTTTACCTTATCTCTTTAAGAATCGGTGTCAAACATTCTCTCTGCTTGAACTTGCCCCTGATCGGGGGAATATCTGTTTCAAAAATTAACTAATACTAGTTAATCATTTCCTTGATGTTTTTAGCATCAACTGGGTCAACGTGCTTAGGACTTCTCATACTTCTGTGATGTTTACCATCAACTTTAGTAAGGATGTGTGATCTATACGCAGTTCCTCTTTTGATTTTGCCGCTTTTTTTAACTTTAAAACGCTTAACAGCGCCTTTTACACTTTTCATTTTTGGCATATGCTTACTCCCTATAGAATTTTTTATAATAATAGGACACTTTTTTGGCAAAGCCAAACAAAGCTACGCTAACGCTAAGTTTGCTTCAGCAGCAGACTCAAACGGCTAGCCGTTTCCAAGAAACTCCTATCACGATAAAATGGGACGATATTATACCCAAATTATCTGAAATATTTATAAAGGAAACCTCTAATATGTTTCTAGCACTTCTCTAACCCTAGTTGTGATAAAATCTAATCTATTAAAAATGAGGGCTTTGCTAGTGGACAAAATCACCGAAATACTTTCGCAAAAAAAGAAACTTCTGACTGAAATTTACTTTGATTTGCAACTTCATTTTGAACAAAAGTATGGCAAAGATGCCCTCGTACTCATGGAGATAGGTACATTTTTTGAAGTCTATGAGGTCAACAATGACGAGATGAAAGTGGGCAAGGCCAAAGAGATTGCCGAACTACTTAACATACAACTCACACGTAAAAGCAAAGCCATCCTTGAAAACTCTGTCTCTAACCCACTCTTAGCCGGAGTACCTGCCGTTTCACTTGACCGTTACTTGGCACGCCTCATCGATACCAAAAAATACACCATCATTGTTGTCAAACAAAAAGGCGAGATGCCCAACATCAAACGCTATGTCTCTAACATCATCTCTCCTGGGACGAACTTTGAATATCTTAATGAACCTACAGAAAACAACATCGTCTCTCTACTCATCGATGAAAATGCAGGCATCTACTCTGTAGGATATGCGGCTATCGATGTAAGTACAGGCAAAACGATTTGTAACGAGATACACTCTACGCGTGATGACAAAACCTATGCGCTGGATGAAGCCTTTAATCTACTGCAGACTTACAGTACTTCTGAAGTCATCATCACACTTGACAGCAAAGAGATTGACAAAGAGTGGCTCATACACTACCTAGAGCTTGAGTCTCTGCACTACTCTGTCAACACCAAACGCTTTAAAATCAGCTTTCAAAATGAACTCTTTACACGTATTTTCAGCATCAACTCCTTTTTGTCTGCCATTGAGTTTTTAGATCTCGAGCGTCACCCTTATACTACAGAGTCACTCTCTGTACTTATAGACTTTATCATCGAACATGATGAGAGCATCATAGAGAAGATGAACAGACCACAGTTCCTTGGCACTAATCGCTATATGTACATCGGTAACAACGCCATGGAACAACTCTCTGTCATCTCCCGTGACCCTGCAGACATTACTCTGCTTGACCTCATAGACAAAACCTCGACTGCTTTTGGGAAACGTCTGCTCAAAGAACGTCTGCTTAATCCTATTTGTGACAAAGAGCTTCTTGAAAAACGTTATGACTTGACAGAGCTTCTGCTGCCCAATATCAACCGTTTTGAAACCCACCTCAAACAGATTTATGATCTGGAGCGTATCACAAGACGTATAAAACTTCGTAAACTGCATCCTGTAGAGTTAACCTATATTGCCATGTCACTCGAAGCAATATTGAAGCTTTTGGAAGATGCACAGGAAAATGGACTTGATATCGAAGCCAATCTCTATGAGGAAACCTCTGAGATGCTTAAAGTCCTACATGACACTTTTGACCTAGACATCTGTGCACGCTTTCGTATAGAGCAGATTAATGACAACCTTTTTAAAGACGGCATCTATCCTGCTATTGACACAATTGTCAAAAAACAGGAGAAAGAAGTCTCCAAAATGGATACTGTGGCAACCCATGTAGAAAATCTCTTTGAGAAAGACAAGCTCTTTACAGGCACAACCAAATATGCGACAGTTGCATACTTGGAGAGTGAAGGGTATTATTTAAACCTTACAAAAAACCGTTTTGCTCTCATAGAACAGTCGCTTAAAGATTCATTTGTCACTATTGACAACCAACATCACTTCTTTAAAGACTTTCAGTATAAGTATCTGAAAAATGCTGTCAAAGTACAGGCACCTTTGTTTGAAGAAATTACACGCAATTATGAGACTTCACAGGTCAAGCTTGTCTCTTTGGTAAAACAGCGTTACATTGAAAGTCTTGATGTCCTGGAAAACAGATTTTCCCTTTTGCTTGACAAACTCATTGTCTTCATTGCCAATATTGATGTGGCGATATCCAATGCCAAATGTACCAAGAGCATGAATCTCTCTCGTCCTTTCATAGAAGAAGGCTCTTTTTATGAGGCTATCGGACTGCGTCACCCTATCATAGAGTCTAATGATGAACGGGGTATCTATGTACCTAATGATATTTTTCTGGGTACAAACAACCAAACTTCTCACAATCATATCACGCTAAACGCAAGTGAAGGAGAAGATGTTTTAGGCGTACTGCTTTACGGTATCAACTCCTCTGGTAAATCTTCGCTCATGAAAAGTATAGGACTCTCTGTGGTTTTAGCCCAAGCTGGTTTTTTTGTGCCTGCTGTCGAGCTTCGTTTTGGACTCTATGACAAGCTTTTTACACGCATCGTCTCACAAGACAATCTTTACAAAGGTTTGTCAACCTTTGCCGTAGAGATGATGGAACTCAAAAATATCTTTAATCGCGCCAATGAACGTTCTTTAGTGCTTGGTGATGAGATAAGTCAGGGTACAGAGACAGAATCTGCTCTTGCCATCGTTTCAAGCGCTATTTTAAAGCTTATCTCACTCAAATCAACCTTTATCTTTGCCACACACTTACACCAGCTAGGAAGCATTCCTCAGTTACAAAAGCTCAAAAACCTTATTTTCCTGCATCTAGGTATCAAATACGATGAGACGAATGACTCTCTCATTTATAACCACGTACTGCAACTGGGTATGGGGGACAGTCTCTATGGACTTGAGTTTGCAAAATCACTGCATATGGATAAGGAGTTCTTGAGTATGGCACAAAGCATTCGTGAAAACTTGAATCACGGAGGCTCAGAGATACAAAAGCTCCGCAAACAAAAACGCAGTAAATACCATAAAGATCTCTATTTGAGTAAATGTGCTCTGTGCGAGGAGAGCGTAGAAGATGTCCATCATATTGCAGCACAACATAGTGCTGATGAAAGTGGATACATAGACCATTTTCATAAAAATCATAAATACAATCTCATTCCTCTTTGTAAAAAACACCATGAGATGGTACATGAAGGGAAAATAAATATCTCTGGATTTGTCATGACAAATGAGGGTTTAAAATTGCATTATGAGATAAAGGAATAAAGTCCAAATATAACAAGGTAACTAAAGAGGCTGATGCCTCTTTAGTCTAAAAGTCGTAAGTAACCCCTCCAGAGACTACATCCATATCTGGGATGTCTGACTTAATAAGTAAACGTTGATAGTCAACAAATAGACCCCATCCTCTCTCTTGATCTCCTTGTCCATCAAAACCATTTTCATAGAGAGTATCTTCTTCTCTATCATCTTCCATGTCTGACAAATCATACTCTAATCCAACTCCTGCAGAGAAACCATGGTCATTAAACGCTTTAAGACTTGTTCCCTTTGCTGTTACTTTACTTTTAGTCCAACCGTATCCTAAAAGACCATACACATTAAAGTCTTCACCTAGTGGATACATTGGTTTAACAAATAACCCTAGATGTCGTAGTCTCTGTCCTCCTTGTGCATCATCGCCAAAAAAGGTACCTAATAATCTTGCCTCAAGTCCAAGATACTGACTAAAATCATACCCTGCTCTTACTAATGCTCCATAAGTAGCATCTTCATAGGGACATGTAGGAGAACCACATATACCACTATATTTTCCAAATAATAACCCAAGTCCCAAATACACTGGAGAGGGTGTATTCAGAACGGGTATAGGTTCAACAGGTGCTTCTATTGGCGCAACCACTTTTCCCCCTGCCCATATGCTTGTACTTAGTGTAGCCATTGCTACAACTGTATATAAAATATTACTTCTCATTACACTTCCTCTCTTATTTTTCTTATATCTTCTTCTCTTCTTGCAAAGTAAAGTCCTGTCGTTAATGTCATCAACATCATCATTAACATACTTATTATACCTAAAGTATCCCCACCATCAGATCTTTGTGAACTTGCACAATCTACATCTATGTTCACTTTTGCCGAATCAGAGTTATTTGCTGTGTCGGTAATAGCATAATTGAATTCATCTGGTCCATTGTAGTTTGCGTCTGGTGTATAGATATATGTACCATCTTCTTTCATAACTACTGATCCATGTTCTGTTTGGACTGTTGTTTCTGCAGGTACTTGATTGCCATTTTCATCTAGTAAGTGATATGTATGGTCAGCTTTAGCCCCAACACCTGGATCATCATTCTCTGTAACGGTTCCTGAATTACTACCATAAAGTATAGCCGTTAAATTATCATCATCTGCTTTAGGCTTAGCCCCATTCACATATGTAACACTAAGTGTTGCCTCATTACTTACATCTCCACCAGTTTCTTTAACCGTATATTTTATAGGTGTTGGATTACCCACTAAATCTTCATCTGGTTCAAATGTTACTACACCCTCATCATCGACTGTCCATGTTCCTT
>CAZQOC010000121.1:0-4914 GCA_964594745.1 uncultured Sulfurovum sp. | reverse complement strand
TCTTAGCCCCCTTAAAATCAGCCTTCCCAGTACCAAGTTTAGGTAACTCTTCTACCTTATAGTATTCACTAGGCACAAACAAAGGATTAAGCCTTAATCCTTTTATATCTTCCTGTAGTGCATCCACTTCCATCTCGCCCTCTAAAAGTAACACCAACTTCTCACCCTTTTTCTCATCGGGTAGTGCGGCGATGGCTATTTGGTCGTTTTCTCCTAGTATTTTGGCTATCTCGCCCTCTACGAGTCCTAGACTTACCATCTCTCCTGCTACTTTGGCAAAGCGACTGTAGCGGTCTACGATGGTAAGGAAACCATCTTCATCTATGCGTCCTTTGTCTCCAGTGATGTACCAACGTATGCCATCTATCTCTTTGATGACAGAGGCTGTTTTTTCAGGGTCACCGATGTAGCCTTTCATAATCTGTGTACCACCTATGAGTATCATCCCTTCTTCGCCCGTTTTGAGCTCTTCAAAACTCTCTGGATCGACTATCTTGAAACTACTTCCTGGTACAGGTAGTCCCACCGTGCCTATCTTGTGTCCTACCTGAGGTTTCCACGTGTCTTGCATGAGTACATCTGGGATGTTTATGGACGCAACCGGGGTGGTCTCTGTGGCACCATACCCTTCGTAGATGTCATGTCCAAACTTTGCTTTAAAAGCATCTCGTATCTCAGTTGGGAGCTTTTCTGCCCCTGCGATGACCATGCGTAAGTTTCTAAACATCAGAGGACTTAGCTTTTTGTTACGCGTGTAGAGCCTAAAGAATGTCGCCGTGGCAAAGAGCATCGTTGCTTCATATTTCGCTGCCATCTTACCTATACCAAAACCATCAGTAGGGTCGGGATGACAAACAACAGGTATGCCTTCTATCAACGGTAACAATGTGGTGACAGTAAGCCCAAATGAATGGAAAATGGGCAAGGTACCCAGCATCACGTCACTGTCATGAGGGTTGATAAGCGTAATGGCTTGCTTAATGTTCCCCATCATGTTTTTATGGGTGAGTTCAATACCTTTTGGCGTGCCTTCACTGCCGCTTGAAAACAAAATAGCTGCTGTGTTATCTACATTTACATCTTTTATAAAAAGTGTGCTCAGTACAGAAGCTGGTAATAACTTCACCAATGTAAGCATTGCCAATGACTTCACACGACTCATCTGTTCACGTACATCTTCCAAATAAAGTACTTCAACTTCTGCCAGTACACTCGTCAAGTCAAACCCCTTAGCTTTAAGCTTCGTCACAAACTGTTTGGATGCCAGTACTTTGGTAATATTGGCAATCTTTAATGCGTGAATTAAACTCTCTTCTCCACTAGAGTAGTTAAGATTTACCACCGTTTTACCTAAGGTAAGCAGTGCCATATTTCCCATAGAACCACCCACTGAAGTCGGCAGTAATACCCCAATATTTTGACTTTCTGCCAGTCTATTTTTGATGGCATTGGCTATCATGAGCGTACCAGTAATAAAACGGTTACCATTGACTTCTACCCCTGTTGAGTCTGCCATACACAACTTACTCCCTACCTCTTTGCTGGTCTGTATCCATGCCTTTTGTAAAGTAGGTAAAGTCTCCGCATAGACTTTCCAGCTTTTCACAGAGAGGTCAAAAACAGCTTTTTTTACATCTGATGCAGAGCTATGCACATCTATCGTTGAACCAAAACTTACAGAGATCTCTTTACTTTTAGAGCGTTTCATTTTTTGAGACGCATACGAGAAGTTGTCTTCCCAAAGTCCTCGTAGGTAAAAGGGGATGATAACAGCATTCTGCGCTTCTTTTGTTGCCACTTCAAAACCTCTTTGAAAAGTACCTAAATGTCCATTACGAGAGAGATGCCCTTCTGGGAAAAGTGCTACAGTCTCGCCTGCATTCATTGCTTCAGTAACCTTAGCTAATGCTCCTTTACTTCCTCTACTTGATATTGGTATCACTTTAAAAAAGTCTAAAAAGGGTTTGAGATACCACTTTTCATAGTAACTTCTCTCCATGACAAAACGTATCTGTTTTGGGTATGCCATTTGTAAAATTGCCCAGTCTAAGAAAGAGACATGGTTTCCTAAAAGTAGTACACCTTTGTCGTTGGCTTCTATATTTTTAAGCCCTTGTACACTTAAGTCGTACTTGAAGCCTATAAGCATACGCACCACATAACGCACCAGTGACTGAGGTAGCTTAATAAGCGTATACCCTAGCCCTATAAATGCAATGGTAGCGATGATATAAAAGAGTCCTGTGGCTCCAAGATTGAAGTAACCAAAAAGTGCTGTGAGTACAAGAAACAAAAACATACTCACATTTTGCATAAAGTTGTTACCTGCGAGTACTTTACCCAATATCGCAGAGGGTGTAGCAAACTGGATAATGGCATTTAGAGGCACCAAGAAAAGTCCTGAAGAGACACCAAACATAAAAAGTGTTAACCCTAATGCCCATAATGCTGTCAGTGAGGGAATCGTATAGAGTGTTACTGCTACCCCCAAGGCACCTAGAGGGACAATACCTGTTTCTATATAGTTTTTACTTACACGCCCAGCATACATTGACCCTACAACCATTCCTATGCCAGAGAGTGCAAGCAGCCCTTGTGCAATGACTGTATCGGTAATGCCTAGTTTACTTTTGAGATGTTCCCCAAAAACAGCGAGTAGCACTTGCGAAACACCCCAAAGTACAGAAAGTCCTAAGATACTTAACCACACAGCCTTGTTGCCCCTGATGACAGAAATATTTGACTTTAAATACGCAAGATTTTTATATTTTTTTGCTTCAAAAACAAGCGTGTTGTCTGTAGATTGGTGCTTGAACTGTGCTACCAATTTTTTTGCCAATAAAAACTCAATGATACTCGCTCCTATCAACAAATATCCAAGTGGTGCAATGTAAGTTACTATCTCTGAGGGAATGATGCTTCTATCTTGCAAGAGATTTTCAAAAAACATAGAATAAATAACGGCACCTGCCAAAATAGACACAATCGTCACTGCCTGCACCAATGCGTTTGCCTGTGCAAGCTTTTCATTCCCTGTCATCTCTTTGATAAGTCCGTACTTTGCAGGAGAGTAGATGGCACTTTGTGCTGCCAATACAAAAGTAAGCCCAAACGCTATCCAAAACCAACCCATATAGTATGACAGAAGTATCAAAGTAGTGATTCCTATTGCCGCACCAGAAGCGTACTCTATCACCTTTGTTTTGGGATATTTATCTGATAGATACCCTGCTGGAGAAAAAAGAAAGATGAAAGGCAAAAGAATTAGTGCATTCACTATAGCAGTAAGCACAATGAGGTCTGAACCGTCATAGGCTTTAAATATCGTATTTTGTAAAATAATTTTATGTCCCAAATCTGTCATAGCATTGAGAAAAATAATAAATATATAAGGCGTAAAGCCATCTATTTTAAAAAGTGATTTCATTACACATCCTTTGTAATATTTTTTTGGTGTGCCTGTACCGTATGCATATTGAAAATATATGGTTTAAGCGTAAGTATAATGTCAAATAGCAACTCATACCGTGCATTATGTGATTCATTATCATCTTTTAAAAGTTCTGAACCTACACTGTTTTCTTTATCTGCCAACACTTTTGCATCAGTTACATAGTCATCAAAAAGTGTACAATCCAAGCCTAAAGACTCTGCACGTTCAAGGATTTCTGCTATTTCTATTTCTTTGGTAGAAAAACCTTTTGCTCTTTCAAAAAGATAGCCTTTTTTTTGGTACGCTTTTAATCTATTTTCATCCATAGAGAGTAGTGCTAAAAATTCTTTTTTTGAATACCATTGATTGTCTCTTCCTCCTGAGATAACTTCAAGAGAACGCACCATCATTTCAAAAGAACCATCAAGGTCAAAGTTGTTATCTTTAAAAATCGTTTTTATCTCTGAGATAGAGTAAGAAAAACTATGTTGTAAATATTTGATAAATTTGAGTATCTGTACGCAAGACTCATCGTAGAGGTGTACATTGGGTTTAGGCTTTTGAGGTTCGGGAAGTAATCCCTCTTTAATGTAAAAAAGTATCGTTGATTTACTCTCATCGCTCAGAGCCATCAGTTCTTTCATTTTGTATGCCATCACTCATCCTTTATATTGAATTAGTGACAGTATAAACTATTTTACCTTAAAGTGTAAAGTGATGCTTTACACTTTAAGGTGTTTTATTCTTGCATCTCACTCTCATCTACAGTAAGTCCTTCACCAAAACCTAGTGCTTCTTTCACTTTTTTATCTATCTCAGCCATCATTTCAGGATTTTCTTTAATGGTGATTTTGGCATTCTCTTTTCCTTGCCCCAACTTCTCTGCACCATAAGAGAACCAGGCACCAGACTTATCGATAATATCCATCTTGATACCATAGTCGATAAGCTCACCAATATAAGAGATACCTTCACCGAACATAATATCAAACTCAGCTTGTCTAAATGGTGGTGCTACTTTATTTTTGACGACTTTAGCTTTCACACGGTTACCAATGCTCGACTCGCCTTGCTTCAGTGTGGCTATACGTCTCACATCGATACGCACAGAACAGTAAAACTTAAGTGCATTACCGCCAGTCGTTGTCTCTGGAGAGCCATACCCCATCGTACCAATCTTCATACGAATTTGGTTAATGAAGATCACGGTAGTGTTTGTTTTATGTAAAATCGCTGTGAGTTTACGGAGTGCTTGGGACATCAATCTTGCTTGTAGTCCTACATGTGTGTCTCCCATATCCCCTTCTATTTCTGTTTTAGGGGTCAAGGCTGCGACAGAATCGACGATAATCAAATCTACCGCACCCGAACGTGCTAAGGTTTCAAGCACATCCAATGCTTGCTCACCAAAGTCAGGCTGAGAGACCAAAAGATTATCAGTATCTACCCCAAGGTTTTTGGCATACACCACATCCAAAGCA
>CAZQOC010000120.1:0-4921 GCA_964594745.1 uncultured Sulfurovum sp. | reverse complement strand
CCAAGTACAGGTAATCAAAACTTTAAGCGCATAGGTTCAGCTGGGAATCGTTATGCAACGCATTTTGTAGATACACATGTCAAACCTGACAGAACCTATCTCTATACTTTTACTACTTTCTCACTGGGAAAAGAGTCTAAACATGGTGCAGTACTTAAAGTAAAAACGAAACCAGCATTACCTGGTGTTTCCTTTGTCAAAGCATATAACGTAGCACCAGGTGTGGTGAAACTACTTTGGGCACCACACAATAATGAGAGCATTAACAAATATGTCATAGAACGTTCTGTCAATATGGGACCATGGAAATATGTGACACAGGTTGATGGACAACTAATGGCAGAATATATTGATACTTTTGTGCATGCAGGCAATAACTATCGTTACCGTATTATTGCAAAAAGTTATGAGAATGTTTCAGCGAAACCGAGTCAAATTACTACGATATCGTTATAAGAGAGTAGTATGCCACATTTAAAAGTAAAACCTTTTGACAGTACTGTTATAGCGCAAGCTTTAGATAAAAGTGGCATGATGACACTTCAAGCAAAATCACTCACAAGTGATGATGAACTCATAGGGGTAGAACATGAAGGAGAAGAGTTTTTACTTCAGCTTAAACCCGACAACAAAGCCACACTTTTAAAGTATGATAAAGTCACAAGACCTCTAAAAGTTAATTTACTCAAAGAAGCACTAGCTACCGTTTCGGATGAACTTGGTTTAGATATACTCAGTTCAAACATCGCATTGTCTCATACTAAGCCAGCTTTGTCTTCTAAGTATTTTAAAAAGATAGAAGATTTTGAAGATATTACTTTTCCTAAATCTAAAGTTTCTGTTGAGGTAGGATTTGGTTCGGGTAGACATTTGCTCTATCAGGCAGAGAAAAATCCCGATACATTGTTTATAGGATTAGAAATACATACACCCTCTGCACAGCAGGTACTTAAACAAATAGAACTTCAAAATATTGATAATATATGGGTTGTCAATTATGATGCACGTCTTTTTTTGGAAATGTTACCTTCAAATGTATGTGAACAGATATTTGTGCATTTTCCTGTGCCTTGGGATAAAAAGCCTCACAGACGTGTGATTAGCCCTTCCTTTCTTGATGAATCAATGAGAGTGTTGGGTAAAGGTGGTCGATTGGAATTGCGTACGGACAGTGACAAATACTTCTGGTATGCGCTTGAAACTTTTTTCTCTGTATCTAAAGTAGAGGTGGAGGTACGTAAAAATGAAGCTTTGGAAGTCACCTCGAAGTATGAAGCCCGATGGAAAAGACAAGAGAAAGATATTTATGATGTCTATGTTGCTTCTAAAGAAGTTTCCAAAGAGAAAAAAGTAGCACATGACTTTAATTTTAATATTGTAAAATATAGAAATGGTTTAGAAGATGAATTACCTAAAAAAGCATTGGTCTTTGATGGGTATTTTGTTCACTTTGAACGAATGTTTAAAACAGAAGATGAAAAGCTTCTCATTAAGTGTGCTTTTGGTAGTTTTGACAGACCAGAACATAAATACATACTTTTAGATAAAACGTCTTGTAGGTACTTTGTTTCCTCTCCTGTGAAAACAACGGTAAATTATGAGGCACATAAGAAAATCATGGAGTTACTGAATGTCTAATGTTATTTCGGCTTCTAATTTAACCCTTGCGTATGATGATGGGGCAAAAGAGATAATAAAAAATGCCACTTTTAATATAAAAAAGGGTGAGTTTGTTTTTATTACAGGACCTAGTGGGTCAGGTAAGTCAACTCTGCTTAAAGCACTTTATGGGCAGTTAAAAGCCAGTGAAGGCAACTTGGTGATAGGGGGGCTGGATTTAGCAACAACACGACCTAATAAGTTACAAGAGCTACGAACACATTTGGGTATTATCTTTCAAGATTATAAACTGGTCAATGAATGGACTGTCGCAAAAAATGTAGTACTTCCTCTCATGATAGCAGGGTACTCTGTAGATGTACAAAATACACAAGCACAAAGACTATTGAAGCATGTAAAACTCTCAGAACATGCAGATAAGTATCCTGTGGAACTTTCAGGTGGGGAACAGCAACGTGTAGGTGTTGCCAGAGCTTTGGCAAAAAACCCTGTAGTCATCCTCGCAGATGAACCTACAGGTAACCTTGATGACTACTCTTCAAATGTCATTTGGGATTTGATGGAAAATGCCTGTCAGCAGTTAGATACAACTGTACTGGTGGTAACACACAAAATACCGTCTATTTTTTCTTTACCATATAGACATTTTATTATAGAAAACAAGGGTGTATATGAAGTTCATTAAAAATCATCTTATGTTCATTTTACCACTGATGGCAATCTTGCTAGGTGTGGAGTTTTATCTTGTCTTTGACAGAACAACAGATTCTTATGAAAAAGGTTTAAAAGAAGGCTACTCTATGTTGGTTGTAAGCCACAAACCTGTGAGTTTAAAAACTTTGCAAGGACTCAACGAGCATATTAGTTCCAGTGAGAAGATCAAACGTAAAAGTATTGTCTCTGAAATAGCCAAAGGGGTAAGCAAAGATGCATCCAAAGAGATATTGGATGCTTTACCTCACTTTTATTCTGTGCGTTTGGATTCTTATTTGGGAACATCTACACTAGAAGAAATTAAAAAAGATTTAGAAGCGCATCCAAACATCAAAAGTGTAGAGACTTTTGGATCTTCATATAGCTCGAGTTACAGGCTTTTTTCGTTTATCAAACTTTCATTGAAAATCTTTATTGTGTTTATGGCTGTGGTAAGTCTTTTTCTTATTATCAAACAGATGGAAATCTGGAAATATGCACATCATCAGCGTATGCAGGTGATGGAAATATTTGGTGCACCACTGATGTTGCGTTCAGGTGTACTCTTTAAGGTAGCCATCGTTGATGCAATCATAGCCGCGATACTAACAAGTCTTTTTTTCCTATATCTGAAATTTCAATGGGCAGCAAATTCTGGTATTGATATGATGATACAAAATAAAGAGGCATTGTTCAAAACGACTGATATTGCTATTTTGATAGCAGTTGCTTTAGCTATCGTGATAGTGGCGGTATATACAGTGGTGTTTTCATCTAAGGGAGTAGAGGAGTGAAATCCTTACTTTTATGGCTTTTCATAGCCTTTTCGTTACTCTATGGAGCCTCAACGACTACCAAGATTAAGAATTCTAAAAAAAACTTGACGGAAACAGCAACAGCTAAAAAAAAGGCAAGTCGTAAATTAGATAAAATTGCAGCAGATATTAAAAAAGCAGAAAAAGATATTAATTATTTGGACCATAAACTAGAAGTTTTGGATGAAAATAAAGATAAAAGAGAAAAAGAGTATACAAAGCTAAAAGCCGAGTTGGCAAATTCTGAACAGACACTAGCCCAAACAACACAAGAGATAGAAAAAAAGCGTAAGGCATTTATTGCTTTGCTATCTGAACAGTTTTCTGTTATATTTGCTATGCAACAGTTTGATAACCCTACACAAAAGTCTATCATTTCCTATGAAGTGTATAAAGCATATAAAAAGCATAATGCAAAAGAATTAAAAACCTTAAAATCCGAAATTGCATCTTTAAAGAAGAGTAAAAAAGACAAGAGATACCGAAGAGATAAAACAAAAAATGCCATTGCGAGTATAGAGAAAAAAAGAACAACTTATGCTAAAGAGAAAAAAGCAAAAGAAAAACTGATTGCCAGACTAGGAGAGGATGAAGAAAAATACCAAAAGAAACTTCAAAGTCTTGTAGACAGGCAAAGTTCTTTACGAAGTACATTGGCAAAACTCAATATTTTACATACCCAAGAGGTAGAAAAAGCACGTAAGATTGCAGCCCAGAGAAGAGAGGCTATTCGTCTGGAAAAAGAGCGTATACGTAAGATGCGTAAAGCAAAAGCATTAGCCAGAGCCAAAGCCAAAAAAGCAAAAGCAGCCATAAAATTTGCCAAAACTGAGGCAGCGAAAAAAGCAGCAAGACGTGCAGCCAAAGAAGCAGCCAAAGAAGCAAAAATAGCCCAAAATAAAGTCTATAAACAGAGTGCAAAAGTAAGAAAAATAAATTCTTCATATCAAAAATCAAGCACCTATGCCTATAGAGGTGGCAAAACGATTTCTCCTATTTCAGGTGCTAGACTAGTGAAGAAATATGGAACCTATATAGACCCTATTTATAAAATAAAAATATTTAATGAGTCTGTTACACTTAAAGCCCCAACTTCTAATGCAAAGGTACAAAACGTACTCAACGGTAAAGTGGTTTTTGCCGGGAAAAGTTCTATGCTGGGTAAAGTGGTAGTCGTAGCACACAGTGGCAAGATGCATACAGTTTATGCAGGACTTTCTAAAATATCCCCAACCATTCATGTAGGTTCCAAGATAAAAAGAGGATATGTCGTAGGAAAAGTAAGCAGTAAACTTCTATTTCAGGCAACAAAAAACTCTAAACATATTAACCCGATGAAGCTTATAAGGATTTAGTATTTATGCTTGAAAACTATACAGCTTATATTAAAAAGTTGTTTTCACCTCAAGATACATTCACCGATACAGAATGGATACTTAAACATCAAATATTTGCACTACTTGTAGTCTCTTTTGCTTTAGGCATAGGTATTTTTCTTTTTGCTATATATCGTGTTACACATGGCAATGTTGTAGCAGGTATCGGACAATTTATCTTTTCCTTTTTTCTTGTATTTGGTTTTATTAAGTTACGTGCAGATAAAACATTTTATAGACGTTATTCTATGATGTCTTTCTTTTTTTTCTTTATCTATATACATATTGTTTTCTTTTTCGTACCTCAAAATCATTTGAACATACTTTGGATAGTGACAGCCCCCGTACTCATATTCTTTTTTTTAGATAAAAAAGGAGGGGTGATATTTTTCTTTCTTTTACTTATGTTTATACTCT
>CAZQOC010000119.1:0-4962 GCA_964594745.1 uncultured Sulfurovum sp. | reverse complement strand
TGCATGGCTGGGGTGATGAGTAATTTGACTAGTAAAATGGTACGATGAATGGGAAAATTAGATAGGTAACTTTTATTGTAATATATAATTTAAAAGGAGAACATCCAGGTAGGGAAACCTAGATGCAAATAAAATAAAAAGTTACCTAGAAAGCCACCGAGGTTAAAAAAGGGAGGGAGGAGACCTCAAATGACTTTCATGAGAGTATTATAGACTTTTATTGTGTACTAAACGTGAAGCGTAACTTAAATTTATTTTAATCTGCTCTTATATTACAAATAAGAACAACAGTAATCTGTAACCGTTTTCACATTGACTTTAAATTGACTATTGGCAGGGACATCAAATGACTCACCTCCCTTAATACTGATCCACTCTGTTGCATCAGGAAGTTTCACATCCAGTTCCCCCGAAGTAATCTCCATCAGTTCTGCTGCAGCGGTACCAAACTCATATTCTCCTGGGAGCATAAATCCTAATGTCTTTTTGCTTCCATCTGGAAAATTGACAGTACGGCTTGTCACAGCGCCATCAAAATAGCTGTTTCCTTCTAGATCTACTGTGACGTTTTCAAATGTTTTCATATTTCACTCCATTGAATCATTTAAAGCATTATAGCCAAAGTATATTACACACATATTCAACATAAACACACTATAATAGAACATAAGAAGGTACCTATATGCAAAAACTACTCTATATCACAGACCAGGATGAATACGTAGACCACTCTTTTATTGCCCCACTCTTTGAAGTCTACTTAAAAAAATATATGACTGTTGATATTGTCTATTTTACAGAATTCAAATCAGACTTTAGCTGCAGTGATTCCCATCATTTTATCGTCCCCAGCCGATATAAAAATGTACTTTTCAAAGAGCTTGCCTACAATAATATTGATTTGCATAGTTACGATTTTGTGATGGTAAGAAACAACATACAGATACTAAAGCATGTTTTAAACCATAAAGAAACCTATGATTACAAAGTCCTTTATCGATTTTCTTTTCCAAAACGTAAAGTGCAAATCAAATGTGAAGAAGCTGAAGGTAAAAATCAGTTTATAAAACGATGCATACACAGCATAAAAACCAAAAAAGAGACAAAAATAATCAATCAATGTGATGCTTTTTTACCTACCTCTAAACGTATGTATCAACACTATCTTCCGCGTGTCACAATACCTACAATACTTTGTGCACCTGCAATTAATCCTGCAGCCCTTCATCATCACCAGCAACATGCGGGTGAGGAAATACACTTCGTCTATGCAGGTACGCTAGATAAACTACGTGATTTTGGTACCGTACTCGATGCCTTTGCCTCTTTAGAGAACAAACAGTGGAAACTTTACATTTCTACAAGGGATGTTGAGTTTGCTTACAATATATTAGAAAATTATCCAAGCATCAAAAAGCATATCAAAGTCTATAATGCCAAAACCAAAGATGCCCTGCTTGGGCTCATAGCCAAGTCAGATATAGGGATTGCACTCCTGCCAGACTTACCCATCTACACCACCTCAACACCAGTAAAAGTCTTTGACTATTATGCTTCAGGTGTGCCTTGTCTGATGACACAATCAGACCATACCTCAACCATCTTTACAAATCGTATCGATGCATGGTTTTGCAACTTTACTGTCCAAGACATCAAAGAAAAACTTGAGTATCTCTTAACCCTTAGCAAAGAAGAGATAGCAACTATCGGAGACAAAGGGCAAAAAAGGCTGCTTGATGTTAAAAATTATGAGACAATTGCTAAAACTATAGCAGAGCAACTTCAAGCACTCTAAAGAGGGAGACATTCAAATGCCTAGTCGTAAAAAAAACCATTATGATGTGTTGATTGTAGGAGGAGGTGTCTCAGGAACTGCCTTACTCTATGAATTGGCGACATATACCAATGTCCAATCCCTCTGTCTGCTTGAAAAATATGAAGCCTTGGCTACGCTTAACTCCAAAGGCACCTCTAACTCTCAGACCATTCACATAGGAGATATAGAAACCAATTATACTCTAGAAAAAGCCAAAATCACCAAACGTACGGCAAAGATGGTTGAGAAGTTTTGTTTACAATATAATCTTGAGAATAAAATCATGTTCAAGCATCAAAAAATGGCACTGGGTGTGGGCGAAAAAGAGGTGCATTTTATCGAACATCGTTACCACGAATTTAAAACCCTTTTTCCTTACCTTGAACTTTGGGATATAGAGAAGCTCAAAACACTTGAACCTAAAGTCGTCTACACTGACAAGACACAGACCCAAGTACGTTCTGAACCCATTATGGCGATGGGAACCAACACGCAGTATACGACCGTAGACTATGGTGCCATGTCTGAAGCACTCGCAACACAAGCACAAAAAGCCTCTGACATCCCTACCGACATTTTTTACAATACCCAAGTCGTTGACATCATAGAAAAAGAAGACAAAACCTTTGAAGTCCATTGTAAAAATGGTACGATAGTTACTGCCAATTTTGTGGTAGTCAATGCTGGTGCGCATTCTCTCTTTTTAGCACACAAAATGGGCTACGGTAAACACATGGGTTGTCTACCCATGGCGGGAAGTTTCTACATGACTAATGCGCATTTTTTAAACGGAAAAGTCTATATGGTACAAAACAACAAACTCCCTTTTGCTGCATTGCATGGAGACCCTGACATCTTAGCTGAAAATAAAACACGTTTTGGTCCTACGGCACTCATTCTCCCCAAACTCGAACGCTACAAACCAGGTACCTATCTGGACTTCTTTAAGACCCTAAACTTTGATTTTCACATTGTCAAAATATTTTGGGATTTACTCAAAGATTCTGATATACGTAACTATATCTTTAAAAATTTTCTCTTTGAAGTACCCCTCATCAACAAAAGACTCTTTGTAAAAGATGCTAGAAAAATTGTTCCCTCACTAAGTGTAGATGATATACATTATGCCCAAGGCTTTGGAGGCATCCGTCCGCAAGTCCTTGACAAAGAAAAGGAGAAACTCATGCTAGGAGAAGCCTCCATCAATCCTGGAAATGGTATCATCTTTAACATGACACCCAGCCCAGGAGCAACCTCTTGTTTAGGAAACGCAGAGAGAGATATGCGTGAGATTGTAAAACATCTAGGACTTGCATTTGATGAAGATGCTTTTTTGAATGATTTGACTGATCGAATATAAGAGCACAACATCCTAGCAGAAAATCAATACACACAAAATCTACATATAAAATGCTATAGTTTGATATATAAAACAGATATTTCCAAAAGGAGACTATCATGTCAAAAAACACTTTCACACTCACCAACAATAAAACAGGCAAAACCTACGAATACAACATCCTAGAAGGTACAAGAGGACCTTCTGTCCTTGATATCCGCACTTTTTTTGCTGACACAGGGATGTTCACCTATGACCCCGGATTTACTGCCACAGCCGCCTGTGAGTCTACCATTACTTTCATCGATGGGAAAAAGGGAGAACTCCGCTACCATGGTGTACCCATAGAAGACTTGGCAAATCATCATACCTATCTCGAGACATGTTTTTTACTCCTCAATGGTCAACTCCCAAATAAAGAAGAATTACAAAATTTTGACTTGGAAATACGCCATCGTGCCTATCTGCATACAGGTCTACACAACCTTTTCAATGCCTTTCCAGAAAATGCACATCCTATGGCAACGCTGTCTGCTACAGTCACCGCACTTGCTGCTTTTTATGAAGAACATCTGGACATAGAAAAGGAAGATGAATATCTGGAAATGGCACATCGTATCATTTCCAAGATTCCGACCATTGCTGCCTTTGCCTACCGCCATTCACTAGGCATCCCTTTCATACAACCTGACATCGACCTCAGTTTTACCAAAAACTTTCTTACCATGATGCGAGCCTACCCTGGAGGCAAGATGCATCTCTACCCTCATGGACATGAAGAGATTAAAGATGTAGAAGTGCGTGCACTTGATACCATCTTTACCCTACATGCAGACCATGAACAAAATGCCTCCACCACGGTGGTACGTGGGGTAGCTTCCACTGGTGCACATCCTTATGTAGCCATCTCTTCAGGTATCTCTGCACTTTGGGGACGTGCACATGGAGGCGCAAACGAATCTGTCATCGCTCAACTAGAATACATAGGCTCTGTAGAGAATGTGGAAGCCTTCATCGAAAAAGCCAAAAATCCAAATGATGACTTCAGACTCATGGGCTTTGGACACCGGGTCTACAAAAACTTTGACCCCAGAGCCAAAATACTCAAAGGCTTACAGGATGAACTAAGAGAAGAGCTAAATCTAAACACAGAACTCATGGAAATCGCTAGGAAGATAGAAGAGATAGCCCTAAATGATGACTATTTTGTTTCACGTAACCTTTACCCCAACATTGATTTTTATACAGGTATCATTTTAACTGCTCTGCAAATACCAAAATCTATGTTTACTCCTATTTTTGTCATCGGACGAACGGTTGGCTGGATAACCCAATGGATAGAGTTTAAAAAAGATGAAACGTCAAAGATTGCTAGACCAAGACAACTCTATACGGGCGAATGATAAAAAGATGATTTTTATCGCCAAAATAGGCTCTTTTTAACAGCCAAAATAAGCGTTTTTATTATTTTTTCCATACCATGGGTTAAAAAAGAGTTTAAAATGGCTTATTTTTGATGTTAACTAGGTTATTTTAGATTTTAAGGATTATTGGTACATTTCCATAGGGTGCTGTTGCCACAGCACCTTGGCATTGTATGAAATTTTGTATTTTCAATGTGAAACAATTTTAAAGGTGCGTTAGCAAACGCACCCTACAATTTTATTGACACCCAACACATTCTTGTGAACGGTCTTCAACATCATTTGAACTTTCAGGTGACTGACTTCTCAAGTAGTAAGTACTCTTCAATCCAAACTTCCAAGCATTCATATAAATCTCATTGAGGTATTTGCCACTTGCTTTG
>CAZQOC010000118.1:0-4991 GCA_964594745.1 uncultured Sulfurovum sp. | reverse complement strand
TATCTGAGTAAATCACATGATTTAACTGTTCCAAAATATGTAGCTTTGAAAGTTTGTCTTCACACAGTGCCTGATTGATAATGCTTACATGTGCATCTAAATCATACTCTTTATCCATCATGCCATACAAAAAATCTTTTGCTTCTTCCTTGTCACAATCAAAATTCTGCCCCATAATGTCACAAAAGAGGGGTGCTTCTTTTTCTATATCTCTTTTATCTACTTTAATGATATGTGCAAGCAGGGTTCCTACTGACTCTTTAATCTTTTTTTCCATAATTTCTCCTATGAAAATGATTTATCTTTATAATACTATGAAAAAAAAATTAAGTCAAATTATATCAGTGGTTCATCCATTTCACTTGGTATTTCCAAGCCCATAAGTTTAAGTACAGATGGTGCGACATTGTTTAATCCGCACCCTTCTCTTAACTCATTCACACCCTCTGCAAGAACAAAACACCATACTTCACCCACCGTATGATTTGTCAGCACATTTCCATCACTATCTTTCATCTCTTCACAGTTACCATGATCTGAGGTTAAAACGATATTATAGCCCTCTTTTTTTGCCTTTTCTATGATAAGTCCCAACTGTGTATCTACAGCATTTACCGCTTCACATGCCGCGTCATAATTTCCTGTATGCCCTACCATATCACCGTTAGCAAAGTTTACAACGATGAAGTCATAAGCTTCATCCATTGCATTACGCACAGCCTCCCCTACCTCTGGCGCAGACATCTCTGGTTTCATATCGTATGTTTTGACATCTGGACTTGGTATAAGCACACGGCTTTCACCTATATACGGTTCTTCTATCCCTCCATTAAGGAAAAAGGTTACATGCGCATACTTTTCAGTCTCTGCTGTATGGAGTTGACGAAGTCCCGCATGAGAAATTACCTCAGCCAAGGTATTTTTGGGTGCCTCTTTGGGGAAAAGTATTGGGTAGTCAAATGCACTGTCATACTGTGTCATCGTTGTTATATGTAAAGGAAGATAGTCTCTTTTAAAGCCTGTAAAGTTTTTATCTCCTAAAGCTGTTGTGATTTCACGTACTCTGTCAGAACGAAAGTTTGTTACAATCACAGCATCACCCTCTTGCATACCTTCATACTCAGTAAAAGCTACTGGTTCTAAAAACTCATCAAGTTCCTCTTTTGCATAACTCTCATCTACATACGCTTGAGGCGTCAAAGCAGTTTTTGGGCTTGCTGTGACTATCGCGCTATAACCTTTTTCTACTCTCTCCCAACGGTTATCTCTATCCATAGTATAGAAACGCCCTCCTATGGTTGCGATACTTATATCTTCATCACATATTGCTTCTATTTGTTTGATATATGTTTTAGCAGAAGTAGGACTTACATCTCTTCCATCTGTAATGAGATGCAAAAAGACTTTTTTGCCTCTGGCTTTGGCTAACTTAGCCAGTCCTATGGTATGCTCTATATGTGAATGTACCCCACCATCACTGAGTAACCCTAATAAATGCACACGTTGGCTTTTTGCTAAAGTCTCACCTAGTGCTACATTCTTTTCAATACTTCCATCTTCAAGTGCCAATGAAACTTTTACAAGGTCTTGGTACAAAATACGACCACTTCCTATGGTCATATGCCCTACTTCAGAGTTTCCCATTTGTCCTTCTGGCAAGCCCACAGAAAGTCCATGCGTAGAGATAAGTGCCTTAGGTGCTTCTTCAAACAATCTATCATAGGTTGGTTTTGTTGCATCTTTAAATGCATTACATGTACTGTCAGGTTTACATCCTATACCGTCGGTAATAATTAAAATCGTTTTTGTATTACTCATATTTTGTTCCGTTTGTTGTGTTTAATTGAAATAATAGTAAAATAAACTTTCTTAAACATAAAGGGAATTAAAATCAATGTTATATGAACTCTCTCAACTTTTAGATATTAACCTCTTTGGTTATATTTCAGTACGTGCTGGACTTGCATTTTTTATTGCATTTATGCTGACACTTTTTGTCATGCCCAAATATCTTGCATGGGCACTTTCCAAAAATGCCAATCAACCCATCAGTAAATATGTTCCTGCCCATGAAGGAAAACGTCATACACCAACAATGGGTGGAGCCATTTTTTTAGGTGCAACCATTATCTCCGCTTTCATTACAGTTGATTTAACCAATCCTTACATCCTTGGGGGACTCATTACCCTGATAGGATTTGGATTGGTAGGATTGAAAGATGACCTAGGAAAAGTTCTCTCTGGCGATAATCTCGAAGGGCTTACCCCTAGAGGTAAAATGGGACTCCAAGCACTTATCGCTGTTCTTGCCACAGGTATACTCATCTATACAGGTTTTCCTACAGAGTTTTATATCCCTTTTTTCAAAACACCTCTTTTTGACTTGGGGTATGCTGCTATTCCTTTCTGGGTACTTGTTTTCTTAGCCACAACCAATGCCGTCAACCTTACTGATGGTCTCGATGGTCTTGCTACTGTACCTTCTATCATTGCTCTTTTTACCTTAGGTGCCATTGTGTATGTCACAGGACATGCCATCTTCTCACAGTACCTTCTCGTACCCAACATTAATGGAGTCGGAGAAGTCATGATACTTGCTACTGCACTTTGCGGTGGATTGCTCGGTTTTCTTTGGTACAACTGTTACCCAGCAGAGGTATTTATGGGAGATACAGGAAGTCTTGCCATTGGTGGGTTCTTAGCCTACCTTGCCATTTTAGGAAAAAGTGAAGTACTGCTTATTCTTATAGGTATTATTTTTGTCATAGAAACTGTCTCTGTCATCTTACAAGTAGGCTCTTTTAAACTCCGTGAAAAGCGTATCTTTAAAATGGCACCCATACACCACCACTATGAACTAAAAGGTTGGGCAGAAAACAAGATTATCGTACGCTTTTGGATGATTGCTTTTATTGCAAATATCTTGGCACTTATCTCATTTAAGTTTAGATAATGAAGCCTACCCTATTTGGATATGGTCTAACAACCAAAGCTATTGCTAAAAAACTAGGTGGTGGTTGTACTTTCTTTGATGATAACTGTACAGAAACCTATAGTGATGAAAACAACAACATCATTAAACCTTCAAAGCTCTTTATTCCCGATGAGAGTCACTTGGAAGTTACCACTCCCAGCCTTCCCCCACAACATCCTCTCATACAAAAAGCCAACAATCTTTTAAGCGAATATGATTATTTTGATGGTGTCATGCCCTTTAGTATTTGGATATCTGGAACCAATGGAAAAACAACCACAACCCAAATGCTCACACATCTACTAGCAAACAGAGGTGCTCTGAGTGGAGGTAACATTGGTACACCTTTAGCAGACTTAGATGAAGATGCCCCCATTTGGATACTGGAGAGTTCTTCTTTTACCTTACACCATACCCATTTGGCTTCTCCTGACATTTACCTATTACTTCCTATTACTCCAGACCATCTTGACTGGCATGGTAGCCCCGAAGCCTATGAAGCAGATAAACTTCGTCCTTTACTTACCATGAAAGAAGGACAACTCGCTCTTGTACCTAAAGGACTTAATCTACCAAATACAAATGCCTATGTGGTAGAGTATGACAGCGATGCCTTTTTATGTAACTATTTTGATTTGGATGCTTCAAAACTCAACTACAAAGGTGCTTTTTTGCAAGATGCACTACTCTCTTTAGCCATTACTAAGGTACTCTTTGATGAAGTAGATTATGCATTACTCAATACTTTCAAACGTGATGCCCATCGTCAAGAGGAACTTACAGATACACAAGGAAGAGTATGGGTAAATGACTCCAAGGCAACAAACATTGATGCAAGTATTCAAGCCCTTAAAGGCTATAACGATAAACACATTCATCTCATACTCGGAGGTGATGACAAGGGTGTAGATTTGACACCTCTTTTTAAAGTGATGCAAACACTTAACCTTACGCTCTATACTATAGGGGCAAACAGTACTAAGCTTTTACAACTTTCAAAGCTTCACCATATTAATGCCGTAGAATCCAACACCATAGAAAAAGCTGTACATATGATTGATAATAATCTAAACGATACAGGTATTGCATTACTTTCACCTGCAGCGGCAAGCTTTGATCAGTTCAAATCTTATAAACACAGGGGTGAAACCTTTATAAATTTAGTAAAAAATCTATAATTTTCTTCATTTTTTATTGTTCCTTGTTAATTCTTAAGTTTAAGCCGTTATAATTCTATCCACTTAAACAAAACACCTTGTTTTAAGTCGTGGCTCCATAGCTCAGTTGGTAGAGCAAAGGATTGAAAATCCTTGTGTCGGCGGTTCGATTCCGTCTGGCGCCACCACTTCAATTTTAATAATCAAAAAACCTTAATATTAAACTAAAATTTCTTCATTATAAGACTTTATTTCCTCAAAGATTTCCTCTTTTGATAAAACCCAACGTTCAATAAGTACTTTTGCTAAATGTTTGATTAAAGCTTGATCTTCCTCTAAAATCTCAAGTGTATCCTTATACAGCTCAGCAGCCTTTTCCTCCATCGCACTGTATGCCTCTTTTTCTAAAATATCTAACCCATCAAGTTTTAACTTGGACTCGCTGTAAGCTGAGGTTTCGACAAAAAGATGTTTTAAGATATGGGTAATCTTCTCTATATCGTTAGCAGAACATGTAGTAATGTTCTCTTTGCCAAATATCAGCTCTTCAGCTGCCACACCACCCATAGGTTTTATCGGATTTGAGGAACGTGTATATACTATGAATAAGAGAAAGGAGGCATATCTTCAGAGTATAAAAGATGCAGGGTTACCTCCATATATTTTGCATATTCCGTATACAATTGATGATTACCAGAGTTTAATAACTGATTGGTTAAAAGAGAATCCCAGGATAGATTCTATTATCTGTGGAAATGAAAATATTTGCTATGGGGTATTAACTGCTGCTGGCAGATTAAAGCTATAGAGATGATCCTGGTTGGAGACAGCCTCAATATGAGCTTTCTTGGCAAAGAAGA
>CAZQOC010000117.1:0-5032 GCA_964594745.1 uncultured Sulfurovum sp. | reverse complement strand
TGGTGAGTTATAACAAAAAACTATAATTTAGCCTCACAGATTTTTCATTACGTCTTTTTTTAAAACGACACTCACCAAGCGTAATTACTTTACCCTTGGCTATCTCAGTTAAAATATAACTTAGTGTGCCTTCGGCATCAGCTTCTGGCATCTCTTCGCTTATCATATATAGTGCTTCTTTTTCAGAGGTTTTAGTCCACTTTTTTTCATAGATGTATTGCGTATAAAATTCCACTAGTTAAACAAGTCCTATTTCTGCAAAAATAGGCTCCACTTTGAGCCACCACTCTTGTAGTTTTTGATTGAGTTCAGAAATGGCTGTTTTTTCCTCTTTCCACTCTTCTATTTTATTGAGGATAAGTGGTTTTTCTTCTGCTGTGATATCTTTGGATTTTTGTATCTCTTCGACGGCTTTAGCTATTTTGTGTTCCATGATAAACTCCTTATGTCTTATTGTAGTTCAATATGCTTAAATATTTGCTACTCCTCATACTTCTCTACATGATAGACCGAAATCTCCGGTTTATCAGCTAGGCACATCTCTTTGAGTCCTGCTTTTTTACACAAATATTTAAAAAAGAGTTCAAAACTTGGCAACTGTTCCCATACCTGAGGTAAGAAGGTTGCCTGGTACTGACCTTGTTTGAGCACTATACCATCTTTACCTACATTGATTTTAGATTTTAAATCTTCGATAGAAGTGTACTCCAAAGGTTCTGCAGGAGTGAGCAAGGAAACTTCAACTTTTACATTATCTAACTCATCTTTACTCAATGCCACAAACCTTGGGTCATGTAAAGCGGCATTTTGGGCATTGGCTATGACATCTTCATAGAGTTTACGATGTGCCACAAGAGAGCCTATGCACCCACGAAGCGCACCTTCTTTGGTATTGAGTGTGACAAAGGCAGCACCATTTTCTTTAAGCCAAGTGTTTTGCTCTACCAAGGTATCAACAGAGAAATGATTTTCCTTGCCTACAGCCTTTTCGATGCTTTCACGTGCGAGCTTTAAAAGTACCTTTTTCTTCTCTCTATCTTCATCTGCTACTTTATACGCATCAACAAATGCCACACTTACATACCCCACTACAGAACTTTTGTCACCACTGGCATCTGCACTGGTTCTATAGTCAAGAAGTTTCGGTTGCAGGTTTGCCGTTTTGGCAGCGAGTATCATCGCCTCTACACCTAACTTGCCACAGGCTTCACAGCCTTTATTGAGTAGTGTAGCATCACGATTTAGTACAGCATCCATACAGATACTATCGAGTTTATTTGCCTTATTTATGTCATAAAAATGACTCAAATCTGTACTTATCACCACCGCCGTTTCAGCTAAAGTAAGCAAATACTCTATGACCTTTGCCAAGTTTTGTGGACTTTCATCTCCATAGACTAGTTCTACCACACTTACATCAGGAAAATAGTGTTTAATGAGTGGCATTTGTACTTCGGTACTGTGTTCATGGTGCGCCTCAGGTACAAAGCCCAGTGCAAACTTCTCTTTAAGCTTTTGCATCACAGTGCTGTCTGTCTTGAGTGCACCAAGCGGTGTGGCATAATTGTCATACATCGCCATACTTGTGCCTTTTAGATAAACACGATGGCTAGGACCAATGACGACGATATGCTTAAAATCACTATGACTCAAAAGTCTAAAAGCAACATTAGCGGTAAAACCGCTATAGACATACCCAGCATGTGGTACGATAACCGCTTTTGGCTTTAATGAAGCTACCTCTTTATGGGTTTGAAAATAGCCATCGAGGATTTGATTGTATTTTGTAAGTGTGGCTTCTATCTCACTGGCATTGGCAGGGTAAAACTGACCTGCTACAGCTGTTTCTCTTATACTCATGACCATACTCCTGCGATAGATTTACTACAGTGTGGACAGCTGCCATCTTGTAGTCTGTTTGTTGTGACAGTGTAACCTGTTCTGTCTATGAGCAGTGTATCACATTCTGGACAGTAGGTATTGCCTGCGATGGGAACATTGCCAAGGTAGATATGTTTCAATCCTGCCTTTTTACCTATCTGTTCAGCACGTTGCAGGGTTGCTATGCCTGTGGCTTGATGCTCTGACATCTTGTAGTTAGGATAAAAAGCACTGAGATGCCAAGGTACATCCACACCCAAATCATTGGCTATAAAGCTTGCCATTTCTCTCAGTGCTTCATCACTGTCATTGTCACCCTCTATAAGTAAGGTGGTTACTTCTACCCATATACCTGCTTTTACCATACGTCGAAGTGTATCTTTGACTGCTTCGAGCCCACCTTTGAGTACCTTTTTATAGTAGCTCTCATCCCAGCTTTTCAGGTCTATATTGGCAGCATCTACCCATGTTGCCATATCCTCTATAATCTCTGGCGTTTCAAAGCCGTTACTTACGAAAATATTTTTCAACCCTTTTTCTTTGGCAAGCAAACCTATGTCTTTTGCATAAGGATAAAAGATAGTGGGTTCATTGTACGTGTAGGCGATGGCTGAAGCACCCTCTTTGATGGCAAGCTCTACCATTTTCTCTGGACTTACTTCGATGTTTTCATTGATGATATGTGTTTGAGAGATGTCCCAGTTTTGACAGAAAGGACATTTAAAGTTACATCCTACCGTACCAAAAGAGAGTACCTTGCTTCCGGGGAGTAAGTGATAGAGTGGCTTTTTCTCTACAGGATCTACATTCAGTGCAATGGGATGTCCATACACAAGGGTTTTAAGTGTACCTTCTTTGTTTTGGTTTACCCCACAGATACCTGTCTGTCCTTCTTTAAGCTTACAAGTATGTCTACAAAGCAGACAAACGATACTCTCTTTTCCTTCTACTTTTTTATAATATTGCATTCTTTTATGATAGGTCATTTTTAACTCCTTATCATGCGATCTATATAATCAATAATATCACAGAAAGAATAACAATATATAAACTAAATAGCCTCGACCCACTCCATCATAAACTGCTGTGCCTGAGGGTTAGGTGCATCCATAAAACTTACTATGAAATTTTCCTCTGTCTCTACTACACCAATAGAACGTGGTCTGATGCCAAGCATCTCTGCCTTAGGCAACTGCACACCAAAACAAAATATAATGTTTTTTGCATCTATAAAATCTGGGTTTATCTCACCATTTTCAAGAGCATTTGTATGGCTATAGTGATTAAAAGTTGCGATATAGGTAGCCACAGGATGGGCATCTATTTTACTCTTAATAAAGGCTATCACGTCATCTGTACTCTTCAAAGTTGTTTCAGTTTTGGAAATAGTGCGAGCGTTGAGTGGATACTTATCCATTAATGTCATTTGTTTCATATTTTATCCTTTTTTATTTTCGGCATAAGTATAGTTTATTTTTATTATAAGTAGTTTAGAAGTGTCTATTCCATAAAAGAAAAAGCACCATTACGCTATAATCGCGACAATATATTGAGGGGTAAGACGTATGAGAGCTTACCTCAAAGGACGTACTATGAGTGAAACGGTAGAGAAAAAAGCAAGCTATAACCCAAAAGAAGTAGAAGACAAGTACTATCAACTTTGTGAAGAGCGTGGGTATTTTGAGATAGATGGAAACAAATCTATACAAGAAACAGGAGAAGATGGAAAGACAAAAACCTTCTCCATTATGATGCCACCACCTAACGTCACAGGAAGCCTACATATCGGTCATGCACTTACTTTTACACTTCAAGACATCATCACGCGTTATAAGCGTATGGATGGGTTTAAGACACTTTGGCAGCCAGGAACTGACCATGCGGGTATTGCTACACAAAACATCGTAGAGAAACAACTTCTTGCTGAGGGTACAACCAAAGAAGCCATAGGACGTGAAAAGTTTTTAGAGCGAGCATGGCTGCAAAAAGAGACGAGTGGTGGGAATATCGTGCACCAGATGCGTAAACTGGGAGTCACACCAGCATGGAAACGTGAGCGTTTCACCATGGATGAAGGATTAAAAGAGGCTGTAAAAGAAGCCTTTGTCTCTCTCTACAATGAAGGTCAGATCACACAAGACACCTACATGGTTAACTGGTGTACGCACGATGGCGCGCTTTCGGACATCGAAGTGGAACATGAAGAAGTAAACGGTAAATTCTATCATATGATATACAAATTTGCTGATGGTTCTGGTGAGCTTGAAGTGGCGACTACCAGACCAGAGACATACTTTGGAGATACTGCCATTATGGTACACCCTGATGATGCACGATACAAAGACATCGTAGGAAAAGAAGTTTTACTTCCACTGACAGATAGAAAAATAAAAATCATTACCGATGAGCATGTCGATATGGAATTTGGAACAGGTGTGGTAAAAGTCACACCTGCACACGACCAAAATGACTACGCGGTAGGACAAAGACACAACCTTGAGATGATCAAAGTCTTTGATGAAAAAGGTATCTTAAATGAGTATTGTGGAGAGTTTGCAGGGCTTGAGCGTCTTGAGGCGCGTCCAGTCATCGTAAAAGCGCTTGAAAATGCTGGGTACATCACCAAAATAGAAGACCACGTTCATCAAGTCGGTCACTGTTACCGTTGTAAAAACATTGTTGAGCCGTTTATCTCTAAACAATGGTTTTTAAGCGAAAAGGTTGCCGAAAACTCCATAAAAGAGACTAAAAAACACAACAACTTCCACCCTGCACACTGGATCAACTCCTACACCGCATGGATGGATGAGCTTAGACCTTGGTGTATCTCTCGTCAACTCTGGTGGGGACACCGTATCCCTGTATTTACCTGTGATGATTGTGGACATCAGTGGGCAGACAAAGCAGACGAACCAGAAGCATGTCCTAAATGTGCTTCCAAAAAGATGACACAAGACCCTGATGTACTCGATACTTGGTTCTCCTCTGCCCTTTGGGCAATGAGTCCACTAGGTTGGGGAAACAATGGCAAAATGACTGACACCTACAACGACACAGATATGGCAGACTTCTACCCTAACAGCCTACTCATTACTGGGTTTGACATTATGTTCTTCTGGGTAGCACGTATGATGATGATGGGTGAACACTT
>CAZQOC010000116.1:0-5042 GCA_964594745.1 uncultured Sulfurovum sp. | reverse complement strand
GTAGAAGAGTTACCTAAACTTGGTACTGGGAAGGCTGATTTTAAGGGGGCTAAGAGGGTGGCTTCTGAACTTAGTAAAGTAACACATAATGAGAGATAAAGTAGTTATATTTGATGGGGTTTGTGGATTATGCAATGCATCGGTTAATCTTCTTATGCGACTGGATAAAAAGAAGACATTACGATATACCTCATTACAAGGAGAATATGTCAAACAGTCGAACATTGAAAAGGGTATTGATAGTATTGTTTATGTTGAGCAGGGCATAGTGTATTATAAGTCTACGGCGATACTCAAGATACTTAAAAGTTTAGGAGGTATATGGGTTTTTATAAATGCTTTTTATCTTATTCCTGTATGGATGAGAGATTTTATTTATGATGTTATAGCCAAATATCGCTATAGCATATTTGGAAAAATGCAAAGCTGTCGTATGCCTAGAAAAGAGGAAGAAGAACTCTTTATAGATTAAAACAGACCTATCAGCAACTTTTAGATAAAATAAGAGCATTAAATATTAACGTAAGGGAATATAAATGATTTTTATTGATGAAATCGTAGCAACAGAAGTAATGGACTCTCGGGGAAACCCTACTGTCAAAGTAACCGTAAGTTTAAGTGACGGTACTGTAGAACATGCCATTGTACCAAGTGGTGCGAGTACAGGTAAACGTGAAGCACTTGAGCTTCGTGATGGTGGTGAGCGTTACATGGGAAAAGGTGTACTGAAAGCTTGTGAAAATGTAAATGGTGCGATTTACGATGCTTTAGTAGGGTTAAGTCCTTTTAATCAAGCAGAGATAGACCTCACTATGAAAGAAGTGGATGGTACAAATAACTATGGAAGCCTAGGTGCCAATGCTGTACTTGGTGTCTCTATGGCAGTAGCACGTGCGGCAGCAGCTTCTATGAAAATGCCACTCTATCGTTATCTTGGTGGTGCCAATGCAGTCACTATGCCAGTAC
The DNA here is from genome assembly GCA_964594745.1 of uncultured Sulfurovum sp. Classification (GTDB taxonomy): domain Bacteria; phylum Campylobacterota; class Campylobacteria; order Campylobacterales; family Sulfurovaceae; genus Sulfurovum. Next base: position 4,076 of record CAZQOC010000116.1, on the reverse strand, counting down.
CAATGTTAAACATCATCAATGGTGGAGAACATGCAAATAATTCTGTGGACTTCCAAGAGTACATGGTCATGCCAATAGGATTTGACAGATTTTCAGAAGGTCTTAGAGCCTCTGCTGAGGTCTATCACCATCTTAAAAAAATCATCGATGGTATGGGAGAGAGTACAGCTGTAGGTGACGAGGGAGGATTTGCTCCAAATCTTAAATCAAACGAAGAGCCTGTTCAGGTGATTATGCAAGCCATTGAAGCTGCGGGGTATAAACCAGGAGAAGAAATTGCCATTGCCCTTGATGTAGCGGCTTCTGAGCTTATCAATGACAAAGGGCTTTATGTATTGAAGTCTGAGAATAGAGAGTTGACCTCTGAAGAGATGACTGCATATTATGCCGATATGTGTGAAAAGTATCCGATCGTTTCTATTGAAGATGGATTGAGCGAAGATGATTGGGATGGTTGGAAGCATTTGACTGACGTACTTGGTGAGAAAGTGCAACTTGTAGGGGATGACTTGTTTGTAACAAACGTGAGTATCTTGGCAGAAGGTATCGAAAAAGGTGTTGGTAACTCTATTCTTATCAAGCCAAACCAGATTGGAACCGTGTCTGAGACCATGCAAACAGTACGTTTGGCACAAAGAAGCGGATACACGTGTGTGATGTCTCACCGTTCGGGAGAGAGTGAAGATACTTTCATCGCTGATTTTGCAGTGGCACTTAATACGGGTGAGATTAAAACAGGTTCAACAGCACGTTCAGACAGAATTGCTAAGTACAACAGACTATTAGAGATAGAAGTGGAACTTGGGCAGTTTGAGTATTTAGGGACTTCACTTTTTACAAAATAAAGTGATATGATGGCACATAGACAAGAAACAGAAGCCATAGCGGGATTGTCTATTAAGACATTGCTGATTACCGCGCTAGGGATATTACTTTTTGGTATTTATGTGGGCATATTAATTTATGGAGAAAATTCTCTTACTGTGTTAAATCAGTTAAAAGAGAAAAAGCAAGGACTGTTGGAAGAGGGGAAAGCATTGAAAAATGAAAATCAAAGACTTCAAAAAGAATATTTTGAATTAATACAGTTAGAACCTAAAGCGTAATTGAAGGAGAAATGATGAAAAAGTATTTAGTGGCAATGGTAGTATTGGGAAGTGTGAGTGTAAATGCGGGAACTAATCCTTTTGACCTCAAAGAAAACCTTCAACGTATAGATAAAGATCAGGATGTTCTGCTTTCTGCACTTAAAAATATTGCAGATGAACAAGAAGTAGAAGAAGTAGATGATGCGCCTGCTAACGATGCCATAGAAAATGAAGCACAACCTGCAGTAGAACAAAATGTTGAGCTGGAAGCAACAACAGATACAACACCCAATACGGAAATAAACACTAGTAGTGTACATGAAGCAGAGGATGTAGAGCAAAACATTGAAACATCAAAAGTAGATGTTATTCGTGAGAAATTAATGGCAAAAGAAGCACGTAAGCATCAAATGCTGCTTGAGAAATCTAAAATGCAAGAGGATGCTGCACAAAAAATAGCAGAACAAAAACTTCTTATGCAAAAGCAAGAAGAAGAAAGAATTAAAAAAGTGCAAGAAGAACAAGCCAAAATTGAACGCGAAAGAGCCAAAGAAGCAGAAGCTCAAGCTAAAAAAGAAGCAGAGCTTATGGTAGCAAAGGCAGCAGAAGAAAAAAAGTTAGCTGCACAAAAACTTGAAGAAGAAAAACGTGAAGTAGCTGCTTATGAAGCTAAGAGACTTGCGAAGAAAAAAGCAGAAGAAGCATTGTTGGCAGAACAAAAAAGAGCAGAAGAAGCAAAAAAACAGGCTATGGAACAAGAAAAACATGCTGTGGTAGATATCAATATTACGCGTGAAGAGATAGCCGCAAAAAAAGAAGCAGATGAAGCGTATTTGGAAGCGGTGAAAGAGATGGATTCAGATAACTAAATTTTCTCTTTTTTAGTTTGCAATATTTTAATAATTACCATTGAGATTAAAATCTCAAAAATACTGGCTAAAATCAATTGATAATAATTGAGTAGATCCAATAGCTTTGCTTCATATCCTATGGTTGCAACAGCAACAAGTAGGGTTAATGGCATAGAGAGCGAAAGTGCAACAAGTAGTGCATCTCTTGATCCGCTAATCCCTTTTAGCACAATAGCGGCAAGAATTCTAGAGATAATCATTAAAAAGGTGATAATAAGTGCCCCAGAAATAACACCATCAAGCGATAGGGCTCGTAAGTCAAAAGATGATCCTACATGTATAAAAAAGAGAGGAACGAGAAAGCCAAAGCCAAGACTGGACATTTTCTCTTCCAGTTTCTTTTCGTGATGGAAGAATGCAGAGATGGCTACTCCTGCGATAAATGCCCCTAGTGCCAACTCTAACCCCAAACTTAACATCACGGCAATGAGAATAAAAAAGAGGGACATGGCAAGACGGATATCTTGATCAGAAGTATCAAGTTTTGGCATAAGGATACCTTTAAATTCGGGGAACCACCAAAATAGAAGATGCAGTAGCCTATAGAGTAGATAAACAACAAAGATAAATAAGGCTAAATAAGCTAATTTACTGACTAACGCAAACCCAAAACCTGTGTGACTGGCAGCATCGAAAATGGTAAGTGCTGCGATACTGCCTATCTCTCCCAACACCCCAGCAATGAGTGCTAGTTTAATCCATGTTTGCTCTTTTCCATAGACTTTTGCTAAGGAGGCTAACAATCCGATGGAAATGAGTGGCATAGAGATAATAACAATCGTATTAAGGTTAAACAACATACCACTGAGCATCGAAAATAAAACCATCAGCAGTAAAAAGAAAATAGATTTCTGAATGACCTCTTTAGGACTTTTTGTAATTTGTTTTAAATCCACTTCCATTCCTGCTAGGAACATAAGATACAAAAATCCTACTTCTGCAACAAGGTAAAAGTATTCATTATGCCCAATAAGACCCAAATAGGTAAAAAGAGAACCTAAGATAATCTCTACAGGAGGGATAGGAATACGTAAGAATTTGGCAATAAAAGGACTCACCCAAATTAGCAATGAAAGTGTGAGGATGAGGGTAATATTAGAGTGTATCACAGCTTGTTGCTACTTCATAGCCTAATGTGGCTAACATATCTTTGTCTTTATTGGGGGCTAGTCCTTGGGTAGTTAAATAATTACCAATCACCATAGCATTTGCACCTGCTTCAAACATAGCTTCCTCTCTGTGCGTAAAGAGCAATTCTCTTCCCCCTGCAACCATCAGAAGTTTATCTTCTCCTAAAAGATCTCGTGCCTGTGAGATAATATGAACAGCTTCTGTAAATTCTATGTTTCTTGTTTTAATGGGTAATGCAGGATTGGGATGGTAAAAGTTTAATGGTGTTGATTCTGGAGAAAGAGAGGCTATAGATTTAAGTAGTTCATCTCTGTCTTCTTTTTCTTCTCCCATTCCAAATATCCCACCAGAACAGAGTGCCATACCAACAGATTTGACATTTTCACAGGTTTCATAGCGCTCTGTCCATGCGTGTGTATTGCAAATCTCTGCATAATAACGTTTAGAGGTCTCCAGGTTGTGATTGTAGCTGTCTAAGCCATGCTCTTTAAGGTAAGTCAGTTGTTCTTTTGTTGCTGTACCATTGCAGGCTATAAGATTGAGTCCCTCAACTTCTTTTTTGATGGCTTGTGCCGCACGTGCTACAAAATCGACTTTTTTGTCATCAAGCCCTTTTCCTGCAGTTACAAGACAATATCCCAGTGCGCCATTGGCTTTAGCTAGGGCAGCCTCTGAAACAATCTGTTCGATATTTTTATAGTTATAACGCTCTATATTTGCATGATAGCGAACACTTTGTGTACAAAACTTACAATCTTCTTGACATGTACCTGAAAGAATATTATTGATAGCACATAAAAATATTTGTTTGGACATTATGATGCATCCACTTTTGTTTTACATTTAAAGCACTCGTAGACATCTCCTGCCTTGAGTGTTTTTTTACCCATGAGGTACCCACACTCAGGACATTTTTTATCAACAGGTTCAAAATTGGCGACAAACT
>CAZQOC010000115.1:0-5045 GCA_964594745.1 uncultured Sulfurovum sp. | reverse complement strand
TTTTGGTTTTCTTTTGGAGTTACTGCTACAGCCGTATCTTTTTGTTCTTCTTTTACAAAACCCATCTCTTCAAATGTCTGTACGACTTCCGCATCAATAGCTTTCATATAGTCAATACGTCTCTGGTCTCTAAAATTGAGTGCATTAATCCAGTTATCTACACTTGCATACCCAACATGGAGTTCATTTGTTCCTTTAGGAATATAAAAATAGACGGAACAAGGAGCAAACATCCCTGCTTCGGGTATACCTCTGTTAAAGATAGAGTTTGAGAATTTAAAATGACATAATAAGGATACCCAATAGGCATCATATTTATCAAATTCCAAATCCATATCATCATATTCAAACTTATAATCTATAAACCCTGCGATGATAAAATCATGCTTAGAGAAACGTCCATCATGATCTGAAATAAAGTCCTCAATAAAAGTTTCTAAATCATCTGTTTTTTCAAACTTTTTTACAAGTTTGGTCAATCCATGTGAAGGAAGAAGTTTTGTGTGTTCAAACTTTTTACTCAGTGCAGGAGTCATCTCTTTATTTACAAGCATATCCAAAGAACCAACCATCTCTTGAAATGCTTTCCTGTTGCCTTCATCTTTGCTTCCAATAATATCTAACATAGTATCAGAAGCAAGGTGCCCATACCATGTATTATTATCATTTTGTGTGTCTAATGTTTTATAGACTAAAAAGTTAAAAGGTGCATACGCTCCAAAATCTGGATTTGCTAAAAGCAAAGGTCTCATTTTTTCTTTATTGACTACACCAAAAAAAGAGATCATCTCAACATTTTTCTCTTGAAATTTATTGTAATAATGTACTTGAATATTTTTGTTCGCTGCAACGGTTGAATACCCAATAGTTCCCAATTTTTTAATCAATCCATCAATTTCTTTTTCTTTATTTCCTTCAGAACCTTGTAATTCTGCTGTCAATATTGGTTTTGCCATGTTCGAATGTACGTCGGCATGAGCCAATCCTATTGTACAAAAGAGTGCTAGTAGTAGTTTATTCATTATTCTTCCTTCATTTGAATACATTCTTCTTAGTTTATCACATCAAAATTAAGAAAATATAGAATCTACAAAAAGGAGATTTATTTATTTATTTTTCTTTGCAGAACATACAATTTTACCCATATATGGAAATTATGCGTAGATATTTATTTGTAATTATTTTAGATTAAAGCTTGGGAGGAGAATGTTCTAAAAGAAGAACATTTTTAGGTTAGATGCCATCTCTTTAAGAGATAGCATTTAAATCACATTAGTCATCTTCACCTGCAGCAGCTTTTTCCATCATGGTATACATACCTGTTCGTACTTCATTTGCTAGTTTAAGAAGATCTGGTGATAACTTATATCCACCATTAATCATAAGTTCCATACTCATAGTATAGATATATATATCACCTTTTTCATCTTCAATAAAACCAATTCTACAAGGCATAAATCCAATAAACTCAGCAGAATAACTTAAAAACTTGTCTGCAATTGCAGGGGAACAATACGAACGTATATGTGTCAGTTTTCCACCATTCTTAAACAACTTACCATTTCTTGGCATTGTTTTATTGTCTACCATCGCAAGCCCATATTCTGATGCTGTTTCATCCATAATCTCAAGTGCATTTTCAAATGCTTCTGCCTTTGTCATACCTTCAGGTATCACCATTTTTACTTTACGTACCATACCTTTTGCTGGGTCACCAGTAGTTAGCACTTTATCAAACATTTTCATGTATTCTGGTAATGCTTGTGAATCAAGTTTAGCTACTTTTGGACCTATCGTTACAGCACCTATAATAGCAGCAATTACTACAATTGCTCCAATAAGTGTTAATAAACCTTTTATTAATTTCATTGTATCTCCTTAGTGTTAATAATTCAGAATTATAATATTTATAGATAAAACTGAGTTTAATTGATATGTCATACTATACCAAGTATGCAATTTTTGTGCAAATTTTAATTTTCTATACTTAGTGATTCCTCTAAAAATACCCCTATTTCCTTAGCCTCTTCGAGTATCAACTCACTTACTTTCCACTTACTCTCAATAATCACATCTGCAAGCTTAGACTTAATATGCAACTCCAATGGTCGTTTTCCTGGGTGGCGTTCTACCAAACACAGTAACTCTTCTACGGTTTTAGCATCTGGCATCAAGTTCAATGCCAATATCAGTGGAGGTTGTTCAGGTTCAGCGACATGTTTTACCTCTTTTTCCACCTTGACCTTAGCTTTTTTTGCATCCTTAATGTTAGAGATTTTGAGTATGTTCATGCGCGTAAAATCACCATCTTTAGTAATCTTCACTTTAAAGGCTATGGGCTTGGTCAGATCAAAGTCTTCTTCAAGTTCTTTCAGACGGTTCTCAAAAAGCATCAACTCGATATTTCCATGCAAGTCCATGATATTGGCGATACCAAACTTGTTTCCTTTTTTAGAAATTTTCTCTGTGATGTTTTCTATTTTTCCTATAAACATCGCTTGTGAGCCATCTGCGAGGTCATCTATTTCAGAACTGAGTGTATAATTGATACCCTCAAGTTGTTCTCTATATTTATCCAGTGGATGTCCTGAGACATAAAAGCCTAAAGACTCTTTTTCCATCTCTAGGATTTCCATAGGTTCAAACTCTTGCATATCACTCAGTTCCAGTGTCACCGCTGTCATCTCTTCATCGTCACCCCAGAGTGAATTCACTGCCTGTTTACGTGCATCTCCTGCTTTCTTTGCCATATCGATAATCTCTTCTATCTGAGAGAGCATCGCTTTACGTGAGTACCCAAAGCTATCAAATGCCCCTGCTTTAATGAGCGACTCTATCACCTTTTTATTGACCTTAGAAGAGTCGATACGTGAGACAAAATCGGAGAAGTCTTTAAATTCCTCTTCTCCCCGTGCCTCAAGCATGGTATTGATGGCAATATCCCCTGCCCCTTTGACAGCACCCATACCAAACATAACCACCTCTTCACCATCAATGTTACGTGCTTCAAACACAAGTCCAGACTTGTTAATGTCTGGAGGGAGAAGTTTCATCCCCATACGTTTGACCTCATCAACATAACGTACCACTTTATCGGTATTGTTTTTCTCCAGTGTCAAGATGGCAGCCATAAACTCTGTAGGGTAGTAGTATTTTAAATAAGAGGTATAAAATGTCACCATCGCATACGCGGCTGAGTGTGATTTATTAAAACCATAGCCTGCAAATTTTACGATGAGATCAAACAGATCAAAGGCTTTTTGTCTGTCAAAGCCTTTTTTCACCGCACCATCGGCAAACTCACCTTGAAGTTTGTCCATCTCCTCTTTAATCTTCTTACCCATCGCTCTACGCACCAGGTCTGCCCCACCAAGGCTAAATCCACCGATGGTTTGTACGATTTGCATAACCTGTTCTTGATAGACAATTACCCCATACGTAGGTCTAAGTATAGGCTCCAACTCTGGGAAAGCATAGGTAATCTCAGCACGCCCATGTTTACGTTCTACAAAGTCATCTAGCATCCCTGACTCCATAGGTCCGGGACGGTAAAGTGCCAACATCGCAATAATATCTTCAAACCCATCTGGTTTAAGTTTTTTTGCAAGGTCTTGCATACCCGCAGATTCTATCTGGAACAGTCCCAGTGTCTCACCTGTAGAGATATACTCATAGACTTTAGGGTCTTCAATGTTCTCTTCGACAAAGTTGATACGTTTACCGTGACGACGCTCTACCAACTGCAATGCTTCTTCTATGACCGTGAGTGTTTTAAGTCCCAAAAAGTCAAACTTAATAAGGTCAACATCTTCAACATATTTACCCGAATACTGTGTCGCCAGTGTGTCTAGCCCTGTAGGTTTAAAAAGTGGTGTTTTTTGCCATAAAGGTTCATTACTTATAACCACACCAGCAGCATGTGTTCCCGCATTACGGTTCAGTCCTTCAAGTGCCAAGGCATATTCCCAAGTACGTTTTGCCTGAGGGTCTGAGTCTAACAACTCTTTAATTTTAGGCTCTTTTTCATACGATGCCTTAAGGTCAATTCCCAATTCATCAGGAATAAGCTTTGCCATGGCATCTGCTTTAGAGTAAGGCATATCAAGTACACGTGCGACATCACGAATGACCCCTTTGGCAAGAAGCTTACCAAAAGTGATAATCTGTGCCACGTTCACACGTCCATACTTCTCTACCACATAGTCCAGTATCTCTTGCCGGCGTGCTTGACAAAAGTCCATATCGATATCTGGCATGGAGACACGCTCAGGGTTAAGAAACCTCTCAAACAGTAGTCCGTACGGCATCGGGTCAATATCCGTAATCTCTAACGAAAAGGCTACCAGTGAACCTGCAGCAGAACCACGCCCTGGCCCTACAGGAATACCCATCTGCTTGGCAGCATCCACAAAGTCCCAAACGATGAGCATATAGCCAGGAAACTTCATAGAATTAATAATATCCATCTCCACCTGTAACCTGTCACGATACTCTTGATGTTTTTCAGGTGGAACAATTTTCAGACGTTTTTCTAAGCCTTTTTTAGACTCTTCGACAAAGAGTACCATGTCATTTTCTAGTGAATACTCCTCATCAGGTTCAGGCAATACCAGCCCTGATTCTGCTGCTCTTTGTCTGGCAAATTTGAAGTTAGGGGGTGTCGGGTCACCCAGCTTTATCTCAAGGTTACATTTATCTGCTATCTCCTGTGTGGCTTCTATGGCTTCAGGTATGTCTGCAAAAAGCTCTGCCATTTGCTCTGGTGATTTCACATAAAACTCATGCACCGAGTGACGCAGACGATTAGGGTCATCATAGAGTTTGTTCATCGCGATACACATAAACGCCTCATGGGCATCAGCATCAGGTTGGTTAGTATAGTGTGTGTCATTTGTAGCCACAATCTTAATACCTGTCTCTTGTGAAAGCTTGATGATTTGCTTGTCGATACGATGTTGATCACCTATCCCGTGACGCATGAGTTCTAGGTAAAAATCATCCCCAAATACCTCTTTATATTTGAGGGCTACATTCTTGGCTTCGTC
>CAZQOC010000114.1:0-5110 GCA_964594745.1 uncultured Sulfurovum sp. | reverse complement strand
TGAAGGTGCAGCCAATATCCGTGAGGGGTATTTTGGATTGCAGAGGGAGATTTATAGATGACAGTAAAATATGATAAAATAATAGTATATATAGAAGGAGCTCAATGATGAAAGATAAAGAACTCGATAATTTAGAAGCACATATTCCCTTACTTGCAAAAGGTGCAATGCAAAAAGCATATCTCGATAGTTTATCGGCAGGTAACAGTGTATTGGAAGTGATTGATAATGCTGTTTATGAAATATTTGCAGATGGTACAAAAAAGAAGATAAAGGATGTGGCACCCTATATAAAAGTCAATATGAATACAAAGATCGAACTAAAATGAGTACTCCAAGGCTTAGGATGTTTGCCGGTCCCAATGGGAGTGGAAAAAGTACGCTAAATGGCATTATTGCAAAAGAATTACTTGGTGTGTATATCAACGCTGATGAGATAGAAAAAGAGATTAAAAAGAATGATTTTTTAGACTTGTCATCTTATGGTATAGAATCAGATGAAGAGAGCGTATTATCCTTTTTTGCAAATCATCCTTTGCTTATAAAAGCTGATTTTGACGATGCATGTCAAATAGCATTTTCAAATAATAAAATAGATTTTTTTGCTGTGATGGTAAACTCTTATTATGCTTCGGTCTGTGCAGACTTTATACGGCATCAACTTTTGGAAAAGAAAATCTCTTTTACTTTTGAAACGGTTATGTCCTCGCAAGATAAGGTTGATTTTTTACAAAAGGCTCAGGAGGCCGGTTATAGAACTTATTTGTATTTTATAGCCACGCAAGACCCTATCGTCAATATATCTCGCGTTCAAAATAGAGTGAGACTTGGTGGACATGATGTGCCACAAGACAAAATTGTAAGTCGCTACTATCGTTCTCTTGAGTTACTTTCCAAAGCTGTAAAATATACTAACCGGGCATATATCTTTGATAACTCAACCCAAGATAGATTATGGATTGCACAAATCGACAATGGGAAAGAGTTTATATTTAAGTGCGAAAATGTTCCCGACTGGGTTGAGAGATATTTGCTGAAGGGGCAAAGAGATGGGAAGTGATAAGCTTTCATCACTCATTAAACTCAGCGAATTGGACAGAACAGAACTCAAAGAGGCATTTGAAGGTGCAGCCAATATCCGTGAGGGGTATTTTGGGTTGCAGAGGGAGATATATAGTGAGTAAATACAAAATAGAAAAGTTGCAATTAAAAGATGATATTGAAACTACCAAAGTCCTAAAAAAAGCCATTACCGCCAATCGTGCATTGGCAAAACTTAATGGCGTAGCCAAGATCATCCCAAATTCTCAAATACTCATAAACTCTCTGGTACTTCGTGAAGCCAAAGATAGTTCAGAGATAGAGAATATCATTACAACACATGATGAGCTTTTTCGTGCTGAGTTGGATATAAGTTCTGTGACCAATGAGACTAAAGAGGTGGAACATTACAGACAGGCATTGCTCAAGGGGTATGCTTTGGTGCAGGAGCATAAGCTTTTGCTTAAAAGAGACATTGTTGCCATTCAAAAAGAGTTGGAGCAGAATGATGCAGGGGTGAGACGGCAGGCAGGTACGGTGCTTCGCAATATGGCTACGGGTGAAGTGGTATTTGAGCCGCCGCAGGAGTATGAAGTCATAGAGGAACTGTTGACAAATTTGGAGCAATATATTAATGAGCCAAATGATTTTGATCCATTGGTCAATATGGCGATTATTCATTATCAGTTTGAGAGTATTCACCCGTTTTATGACGGTAACGGCAGGACGGGGAGGATCATCAATATCTTGTACCTGATACTTAAGGAGTTGTTAGATATTCCTATCTTGTATTTGAGTTCGTATATTATTCAGCATAAGGCAGACTACTACAGACTGCTTCAAGAGGTACGTACCAAAGAGAACTGGGAAGAGTGGATACTCTATATGCTTGTTGGTGTGGAGCAGACTTCTTTGGAGACGATAGAACTCATCACCGGTATCTATGCTCTGATGCACAAAACAAAAACAGAGATTAAAGAGAAGCTGCCAAAGATGTATAGTAAGGATTTGGTAGAGATACTTTTTATGCACCCGTACACGAAGATCGAGTTTTTGGTTAAGGGTTTGGATATTACTCGAAAAACGGCATCTAAATATTTAAATGAATTAGAACAAATAGGTATTCTAAAAAATATACAGATTAAGAACAGTAAGTTTTTTATAAATGAGGAGCTTTTTGATATGTTGCAAAAAGGGATATAGTTCGACATATCAACTATGCTATGTATAAAAAACAGTGAAAATTACCCATAGAATTAAACCTATGGGTAAAAAAGTCAATAATTTACTCATAGGTTCCAAACTATGTGTAAAAAACCGTAAAATTTACCCATAGATATACAAAAAAGGCAAACATGGAAAGCAAGATCAACAGAATAACAGACATCCTCCGCCGTGATGACGGCATCAGCGGTGCGATGATGTACACAGAACAGATATCATGGATACTCTTCCTGAAGTTCATCAATGACCTTGAGATAAACAAGGCAGAGGAAGCGGAACTTGATGGCAAGGAGTATGCCTACATCATCGATGAGAAGTACCGTTGGGATGTTTGGGCTTGTCCTAAAGATGCCAAGGGAAAACTAGACCTTGTCAACGCCAAGAGTGGGAATGATCTGTTGGACTTTGTGAATGGGGAGTTGTTTCCTTACCTCAAAGGGTTTAAGTCCATTACCGAAAATGTGAAGTCGGTGAAGTATAAGATAGGGGCTATCTTTGAGTTTTTGGATAACCGCATCGCCAATGGGCATACGCTCAGGGAAGTGCTGGACATCATCGATGTGATGGACTTTCATAACCAGGCTGATCTGTTTCAGCTTTCGCTCATTTATGAAAAACTGCTCAAAGACATGGGGAGTGACGGGGGTAATGCAGGGGAGTTTTATACACCCCGCCCACTCATCAAGACCATTGTCGATGTGGTAAATCCTCAAATAGGCGAGCGCATCTATGACCCGGCAACGGGCTCTTGTGGATTTCTCATAGAGGCGTACAACCATATACGCTATGAAGATGTGAAAGCAAACAAACAGAGAGAACTCTCAACAGATCAGCTCAAATTTCTAGGTGAAGATACTTTCTTTGGAAACGAAAAAACGCCACTCTCCTACGTGATGGGTGTGATGAATATGATACTCCACGGCATAGAATCACCCAACATCTCCAAGACCAATACACTGACCAAAGACATACGCGGGCTAGAAGAGAAAGACCGTTACGATGTCATCCTTGCCAATCCGCCGTTTGGCGGGAAAGAGAAAGAGCAGATACAGCAGAACTTCCCCATCAAGTCCAATGCCACAGAGCTGCTCTTTTTGCAGCACATGATGAACAACCTGAAGCTAGAGGGCAGATGTGGCGTGGTCATCCCAGAGGGTGTACTGTTCCAAACAAATAAAGCGTTTCAGGCGGTCAAAAAAGAGTTGCTTGAGCGTTTTAACGTGCATACCATACTCAGCCTGCCGGCGGGGATATTTCTGCCTTACAGCGGTGTGAAGACCAATGTGGTTTTCTTTGACAGGAACGGAAGTACCTCAGACATTTTTTACTACGAAGTCACACCGCCGTACAAGCTGACGAAAAACAAACCTATACAGTACGAGCACTTCAAAGAGTTTTTAGAAAGTTGGAAAGAGCGAACACTTACCGATAACTCCTGGATAGTCAATGTCAACGACATCAAAGACTACGACATCTCTGCGAAAAACCCGAACAATGTCGAGGTGATAGAACATAAATCACCCATAGAGTTGGTAGAAAACATAAAAGAGAATAACAGAGAGATCAATGATCTGATGGATGAGATAGAGGCTATACTTGTTGGTAAGGACATCGATGAGTGAGTTGTATGAGCTTCCTGATGGGTGGGAGTGGAAAAAACTGAAAGAGTTTGTTCAAATTAAAGGTGGAAAACGATTACCAAAAGGTAAAAAACTTTTAGAAGATACTACTCCATATCCATATATTAGAGTATCAGATTTTAATGATTTTGGAAGTATCGATTTAAATTCAATTCAATATATAACAGAAGATATTCATAAAGAAATTAAGAACTACATAATTTCCAAAGATGATATCTACATTAGTATAGCCGGTACAATTGGTAAAACTGGTATAGTACCTGATGAGTTAGATGGTGCAAATTTAACTGAAAATGCTGCGAAATTGGTATTTGATACTTCTAAACATAACAAAAAATATCTACTATATTTTACAAAGTCAATTCCATTTTTAGAACAAGTTGGACTAGCTACAAAAACAGTTGCAATGCCAAAGCTAGCATTGACTCGTTTGAAAGAAGTCAAAATCCCCCTCCCGCCCCTCCAAGAACAAAAAAGAATCGTCTCCAAACTAGACACCCTCTTTGAAAAGATAGACAAAGCCATCGCCCTGCATCAAAAAAATATGGATGAAGCGGATGTGTTTATGGGGAGTGTTTTGAATGAGGTTTTTGGGGAGTTGGAGGAGAGGTATGAGAAAAAGCACTTGGATAGTTTGGTAAAAATCATTGGTGGCGGTACTCCATCAAAAAAAGAAAAAGAATATTGGGAAAATGGAACCATTAAATGGGCAACAGTAGGTGATATGAATGTAGAAACTATTACTCATACAGAGTTGTCAATTACTAAAAAAGGTCTAAGAGAAAGTTCATCTAATATCATTGCAAAAGAAGCAATCATTATAGCCACAGGAGTTGGGCTTGGCAAGGTATGTTATTTAGAATCAGATACAGCGATTAATCAAGATTTAAAAGGCTTATTGCCAATTATTGATGAAGTAAGCGTGAGATATTTATACAACTTTTTTAAGAGTATTGACCAATATATAATCGATAATGGTTCGGGAGCAACAGTAAAAGGGGTTAAATTAGACTTTATAAAATCAATAGAAGTTCCATTCCCACCCCTTCAAATCCAACAAAAAACAGTCAAATACCTAGACCAAATATCAGAAAAAACCCAAAAAGTAAAATCAGTCCAAAAAGAGAAGATGCAGAGCCTGAAAGCATTAAAGGCTTCTCTTTTGGACAGGGCTTTTAGAGGGGAGTTGTGAGGGCTGAAGACAG
>CAZQOC010000113.1:0-5122 GCA_964594745.1 uncultured Sulfurovum sp. | reverse complement strand
TCTAGTCTATGAAAACGTGCATCACGGTAGATGCGAAAGAGTGATTTGTTGACTTTGGGTATGGCATGAATGTTGGGTACAAGTATCTGCAAATGTTCACCCATCTCTTCAACATAAGCGATGTTGGGTGCAACGATGTACTTTTCATACTCCTCTCTATGTGCATCCAGCCACTCTTTGGAGTTGTTGATGATGATGTTGTCCAAGAATGTTAGTCCTTCTTTTGGGAAGCCGTTAAACATCAACTCTTCTACTCTCATCTGCCCCAAGTTCCATAATTTTCCATGGCAAACCTTGTCTATTGAGTTCATTCATAAACGGGTCAGGGTCGAACTCTTCCATATTGAAGACACCTTTACCTTGCCACTTGCCTTCTAGTATAAGTTTAGCTCCTATCATGGCAGGTACACCTGTGGTGTAGCTCACCCCTTGGCTCATGACTTCTGTGTAGCATTGTTCATGGTCTGAGACTTGGTAGATGTAGAGAGTTTTTTCTTTGCCGTCTTTGATGCCTTTGGCGAAGATACCGATGTTGGTTTTTCCTTTGGTGCGAGGTCCAAGACTTGCAGGGTCAGGAAGCAGGGTAGCGAGGAACTCCATCGGGATTATCTTCATGCCTTTGTGTTCTACCTCTTGGATGCCTAACATCCCAACATTTTCCAAACACTTCATATGTGTAAGGTAGCTCTCTCCAAAAGTCATAAAAAAGCGTATGCGTTTAAGTCCTTTGATATGTTTGATGAGTGACTCCATCTCTTCATGGTAGAGCAGGTAGCTGTCTTTTGGACCTACTTCCGGGTAGTCCCATACCTGTTTGATAGCCATTGGTTCTGTCTCTATCCATTTACCTTGTTCCCAGTAGCGCCCTTTTGCAGAGACTTCACGAAGATTTATCTCTGGGTTAAAGTTGGTAGCAAATGGGTAGCCGTGGTCACCTGCATTACAGTCTAGTATGTCTATGGTGTGTATCTCGTCAAAGTAGTGTTTTTGTGCATAAGCACAGAAAACGTTGGTCACGCCTGGGTCAAACCCTGAGCCTAGAAGTCCCATGATGTTTGCTTCTTTGAACTGATCATCTCTAGCCCACTGCTCTTTGTACTCAAACTTGGCAGTGTCAGGGTGTTCGTAGTTGGCTGTGTCCAGGTAGTCTACTCCTGCTTGTGTACAGGCATCCATAATGGTGAGATCCTGGTAAGGCAGTGCCACATTGATGACGATGTCGGCTTCCACTTCTTTGATGAGCGAGATAAGCTCAGGCACTGAGTCTGCATCTACTTTAGCAGTGCCTATCTGCACACCTGTTTTTTCTTTGACATTAGCAGCGATGGCATCACATTTACTTACTGTACGGCTTGCAAGGGTAATTTTTCCAAAAGTATCGGTATTCATTGCACATTTGAATGCAACCACATTTCCAACACCACCAGCTCCGATGATAAGAGTTTTTTTAGACATAAAAGATTCCTAGAAAATTAATCATATTATTTTACCCTAAATAATAGTGATTCACAATCCAACTTAGTCCAAAAAGTAGTGGAATAAACAAAACAGTACTTATTAATATCAGAGAAGTCACATCTTTAGGCTTACACTCATACAAAGATGCCAAGTTAATGTTAGCCACTGCCAAAGGAACCATCATCTCCATAAATATTACCCCTTGTACAAATAAAGACAACTCTGTCCATGAGAGTATAAAAGCAGTCGCAAGCGGGATGATTAGAAACTTTTGGCTGAGTGTACCCAGCATGAGTTTTGGATGTACTTCTTTGATGCGTATGCCCTGTAAGAAGGTACCAAGGAGAAAAAGTTGTAAGACGATACCTGCGTAAGCTCCCATTTTGAAAAACTCTTCTATCTGTGTACTTAAGGGTATATCATAGATGTTTATGAGTATCGCTACAACAGAAGCAGGGATGATGGGAATTTTAATGATGTTAAAAAGAGAGTCTCTTATGCTAAAAGAGCCACGTGAATAAATGTATACCCCGATAATGTACACTACAAAAACATTGGCTATGTTGATGAGTGTAGTGTAGATGACAGACTCTTCTCCAAAGAGTGCGATGCCAAGAGGGATGCCGATATTCCCGGTATTGCCGACAAAACCTGCTATGCTGAAGATGGCTCTCTCTTTAGGGTTTTTAAAGATGAGTTTGCCTGACAGTACAGTAGGGATGAGTAGTGCAAAGATGATGCCAAGGTAGAGCAATGGCACATAAACATGCTCCGCATGAAGTTTGGCTGTAGAAAATCCCCATACAGTCACAAAGGGCTGTAAAAAGTAGACTGACATAAGTGTGAGAGTCTTGGTATTCATATCGTCTTTAAAGATACGTTTAGCCATATAGCCAAGAACAATGAAGACATAGACAAAGATGATGGAGAGGAGTGTACTTATCATAAAAAAGATTATACTATTAATCTATTTTAGATATGATTTTGAACTTTTAATTTAGGACAAAAATGAATAATACAGACTTTTCAATTAAAGATTTATGGTTATTGCTTCCCTTAGCACTTTCTGGAGCATTTATATATTGGATATGGGGACGTTTTGATGGGCTGGACTCAATTTTGGCATTTGTTAAAGAATGGCAAATATTTGGTTATGTTATCTTAGCATTTTTTTCTTTGGGAGGTTCACTTCTTTGGACAGTAGCTGCAGGTATAGCATCATACTTTGGAGTGATGAATATATATGTAGCTTTAAGCGTAGGGATTGTGTTTAATTATTTAGGTGATATGTTTTTATTTTATTTAGGTAAATATCAAAAAGAAGATATTAAACCTTATTTTGAAAAGCATAAACGTAAATTGGCACTTTCTACACTCATTATGCGTAAGTATGGAGTATGGGCTATCTTTAGCCAGAAGTTTCTTTATGGTATTAAAACATTAGTCCCCATTTATATGGCACTGTCAAGGTATGATTTTAAAAAATTTGGTTTTTATAATGTCTTTGCCAGTATTTTATTTGTTTCTATTATTATGCTGAGTAGTTTTTATATGGGAGATAGTATTAAGGCATTGTTATCTATGATGAAAGGTAAATCGTGGCTTATACCTGTGTTTATGATTAGTTTTATCGGTGTACTTTGGTATACCATGGAATACATGACAAAGAAGCGTTAAATATTTCTTGTCTGTTAAGCCAATACGATAAGCTAGAGATATCTAACTTTTGCTAAATGAGTTGCTACCCCTTATCTTTAGGATTTCTTACTATTCACAAACTTTTCAATACGTCTAACACCCTCACGTATAGAGGTTATATCTGTGGCAAATGAAAATCTAAAGTATCCTTCTGAACCAAACCCAATACCTGGAACTACCGCCACACCAGTAGCTTGAAGTAACTCTTTACAAAATGCTATGGAGTCATTGGAGATATCTTTGATGTTCACAAAGAGGTAAAAGGCTCCTTGTGGTTTGAGTACAGAGAGTCCATCAATCTCGTTAAAGAGTTTTACTGCTTCATCACAACGTCCATCAAAGGCACGTCTCATCTGTTCGATGTCATCATCTACTTCACCCAAAAGTGCAGGAATGGCGGCTTTTTGGGTAATGGAGTTAATGTTTGAAGTACTTTGAGACTGTAACTTGTTCATCGCTGCGATGAGTTCTTTGTTTGGTGTAGCCAAGTAGCCAAAACGCCATCCAGTCATCGCTACAGATTTACTGAGTCCATTGATAGTCACTGTTCTTTGGTACATATCATCGCTGATACTTGCCGCAGCTACAAAGTCTATGTCATAGACAAGTTTTTCATACATTTCATCTGAGGCTACGATGATGTCTGTGCCTTCTAGTACTTCTGCCAGTGCTTCTAACTCTTCTTTAGAATAGACAGAACCTGTTGGGTTCGATGGGCTTGTGAGTATGAGCATTTTAGTCTTAGGGGTGATAGCAGCTTTAAGTTGATCGGCAGTAATTTTAAATCCACCTATTTCATTGGTATCTATTATAATTGGTGTCGCACCTGCATATTTGACAAGCTCAGGATACGTCACCCAGTATGGTGCAGGGATGATGACTTCATCTTCTGGGTTTAAGACTGCTTGAAAGAGGTTAAAAAGTGATTGTTTCGCGCCATTACTGACAATGATGTCTGAAGGCGCATACTCTAAACCGTTGTCACGTTTAAGTTTTGTTGCCACGGCTTCAAGAAGTTCTGGTATCCCTGGTACCGCAGTATATTGTGTGAATCCGTCATTGATAGCTTTAATAGCCTCATCTTTAATGGTCTTTGGTGTCTCAAAGTCTGGCTCACCAGCAGAAAATGAAAGAATGTCTTTGCCTTGTGCTTTCAAATCACGTGCAAGTGAAGAGATTGCGATAGTTAGTGATGGAGAGAGTGTTTGAATGCGATCTGAAAGTAGCATGAAAACCCTTGTTATAATTTTGTTTTAATAGTTAATATTATAACGAAAAGAGTTTGAGAATGGACTAAGAAGTTCGACTTATAAGAAATATAAGTCAGAAATTAATCCATACTGTGGATAAAATTGTCATAAAGTTCATCGAGATTATGATCTTTTTTCTTGATGTCTTCTTGTTTCCCTTTAGGGAGTGCAGCTTCAAGTACCTCTATACGTTTGATGAGATATTCGAAAATTTCTTTGTTTACATCTGGTATTTTATTATGACTGAGTGGACTTTTATCATAGCCACGTTTTAGAACACGTGCTGGGATACCTACTGCAGTACAATCAGAAGGTACATTTTTGACAACCACAGAGTTGGCACCTACTTTGGCATTTTCACCTACTATAATGTTACCTAGTACTTTTGCACCTGCACCGATAACAGCACCTTTTTGAATAGTGGGATGGCGTTTACCTTTGTCGGTATTTACCCCACCAAGTGTCACTTGTTGATAGATGAGTACATCATCTTCAATGATAGTGGTTTCGCCTATGACGACACCTACACCATGGTCTATAAATACACGTCTCCCGATGGTTGCACCGGGGTGGATATCTATCATGGTTAAAAACATACCCATCGCTGAAATAAGACGGGGCATAAAACGTAAGCATTTGTTGTAAAACCAGTGTGCCATACGGTGTAAAAATAGTAACCACAATCCTGGGCAGTTGAATAAAAGCTAAAATCTTGA
>CAZQOC010000112.1:0-5244 GCA_964594745.1 uncultured Sulfurovum sp. | reverse complement strand
ATCAGGGGATTATAACCTGCCTCCAGCATAATGTTACGATAGTATTCCACATTTTCATAAGCCGATACCAATACGCTTCTTAGCCGCTCATACTGGATAGACTCAATCTCTTTTTCGCTTCTTTTTCCGTCTCTCAGTACTTTCAGTAATACAAGAAGTTGTTTAAACATTTTTTACATTTTTTTTGAAATATAGAATATACTCATTAATATAAAATTTCTTTTGCAGTCTATTGTAATTTTTCAACATCGCCAAATTATATGATTGTGTTATGTTTTGATGGATATAATTATCATATTCTACCGATGACAATATATATGAATTCAAAGATGAATAGACTCCTTTGCCCTGATGCTCTCTGGCTATAGCCGTCAAGCCTGTTCTCAATACCGGGAGTGAAGTATGCTTGTCATTATCGCTTTCAATAATTGACATGAACCCAACAACTTTACTGGTATTGTCTTTGCAGACAGCAAGCTTAATATTGTTGTCAGCAAAGGCACTTTCAATACAAAACTCATAATATCTTTTTGCCTCATCAATTGCAAAATAAGCTTCATTCTTAAATCTGGAAAAAAAGCCGGGATTATCTGTAAATGACCTATGCAAGAGTGCTTTGATCGAATTGAGATCTTTATCCGAAGCTATTTCCAACTGATATAAATTTTTCTGTGGTAGAACTTTCTCATGTCTATGGATTGTTGTTCTAAATACTGATCTGATCTCAACTACTTCAAATCCAGACTGTTGGCTTGGAGTAAACAGGAAATAGTCATTAGCATCAAATGCAATTTGAATCAGATGAAATTTTTCTTTCTCTTTTTCAATCAATCTATCTAAAAATTGCCTCACCTGCTCTTGCTGCAGTAAAGAAATATCATCTCGTTTATATACTATCCTTCCAATCTTTTTCTTGAAGAAATCTGATTCCCACTTTAGATATTCTACTATAAACGGATTTACATTTTTAGCTGCATTCATTCTCACTTACCTCATTTACTATATCGTCAATAGAAGTATGTTTTTGTTTTTAAATACAATATCAGTATATGATATCTCTATATAACTAAATTTGCAAATTACACTCCTTTGATAAATACATAAGATAATATCTGTAGCAGCTAAATGTATAATCTAGAATAAAATGATATCTATGGTACATGTGCATTACTAATAGAGTATATGATAGAATGTTTTTAGCAACTTAAAGTGGGTTTTGAAAATGGGCAATATCCGTTGTGGGTATAAAAAATCTCTTTTTAATCACGAGATGATGCGCTATCCTCATGACAGCTTTCAGGGGAGCTATGCAATTTCAGGAAATGCATTATCTTTAACATGTCCAGATGACATCATCCAGCTTCATCCGGACTTGAGACGGGAATATCCATATATCAAGGCCCATTATAAAAGAATAGGGTTGATACATACTAAAAATATTATTTGGGATACTTCCGTAGACACCATTAAAGATTTTGGGATATTTGATCTCTCTCTCTATTTTTTTGATCCAGAAATTCATAAGATCAGGCCCAATATTAATTGGCTGGAAACAGCTGCTTATATCAACAATAAAAACAACTTCATCATCGAAGCAAGAAAAATGGGATTGCCAATTCCCCTCACGCTTTGTTTTGCGAACAAGAGTGAAATGATTGATATTAATCAATTTCCTTATCCCTGCTTTTTGAAAAAAGCGGTTTCTGCCGGTGGTATGGGAGTATTTTATTGTCAGAATAATGCACAACTGGAAGGTAAGCTTAAAGATTTTGATGAAGATATGGCACTCCAGGTACAGGCAGCTTTGGAGCCAAAATATACGCTTAATGCACAGTACATCGGCTGCAATGATGACCTCAGAAGGGTAGAAATCACAGAGCAACTGACAGACGATCATAGCTATATCGGGAGTCGCTTTCCGGCCAAATACGATCCCTGGAATATAACCGATCCTATGGCTGAATGGCTGTTTGATCATGGGATGAGAGGGGTTTTTGCCTTTGATATTGTAGTCACTCAGGAGGGTAACAAAGAATGCTATTATGTTTTGGAATGCAATCCGCGCTTCAACAGCGCATCCTACTATTTTGGTACAGCAGTAAAAATGGGCCTAGATCAGTGGTGTGGTGTTAGGCTGAAAACATCCCTAAGCAGCCTCTCTTCCATTGATATAGAGAATTTAGAGTATGATTCCAATACGAAAAGTGGTGTGATACTGGTCGAATGGGGGCGCATATTGAGCGGTAGGCCTGGTATTCTACTAGCTGGAGATATACGAACACAGAAGCGTTTGCATCATGAGTTGAAAAGGCGACTTGCTTGATACAATCAAATAAAACATAGAATTTGAAGAAACATATTGCCTAATATACATATCTCAGTAGTTACACCAGTATATGGTTGTTATGAAACATTGGAAGTATTGTATGCCCGATTGGAAAAAGCACTATCAGGCATTACTAATAATTTTGAAATCATTATGGTTAATGATGCCAGTCCGGACAATGCCTGGGAGACAATAAAAAAGTTATCAAAAAAAGATCAGAGAATAAAAGGGATAAACCTGTCAAGAAACTTTGGTCAACACAATGCAATTACTGCCGGTTTGGATTATGCTAGTGGCGAGTGGGTCGTAGTGATGGATTGTGACCTTCAGGACCAACCCGAAGAGATTATCAGGCTTCATAACAAAACGATGGAGGGGTATCATGTGGTTTTTGGCAGACGGTATCAGAGGGAAGACCGTTTTTTCAAAAAACTTGGCTCAAAACTTTATCATCGTGTTTACAATTACTTTACTGAGGGACAACAAGTTGATAATGCTGTGGCCAATTTTGGTATCTTTTCAAAACCGGTGATCGAAAACTTTAAAAAGATGAGAGAACAAAACAGGTCACTCAAACTATTTGTAAACTGGATGGGCTTTGATACAGCCTATATAAACATTGAACATGCGAAAAGACCTGCAGGTAGATCTTCTTATCATTTCAGAAAACTGATCACACTTGCCTTTGATCGTATCATATCACACTCCAATCAACCACTCAGACTCTTTATCAAACTCGGATTCACATTTTCACTAACATCGTTTTTATATGGGATATACATCATCAGCCGATATTTTTTGTTTGGCATCCCGGTAGAAGGATGGACAACAATAGTAGTCTCTATCTATTTCATCGGTGGTCTTCTGTTTGCCAATTTGGGAATACTCGGTCTCTATATCGGCAAAATATTCAATGAGATAAAAAACAGACCACTCTATATCATCAAAGAATTAACGTGGGATGAATCTCAAGCTCTTAGCCAGACTCAAATGGATAAGATTGTTGAGACTCAATAGTCCTTCGGTAAATTATTTTACTCCTATTCCTTAGTAGGAACAAGCAGTTCAAAATTCCTATTTTCCCATACTGTTTGATAATTATTTTGATGTAAAAAATCCTCAATAACTTCTCGATGATACCTGGTGTGCGGGTTTTCTCTATCGATCGGTTGAGCATTTTTCGGCCATCCTCTTCGCGTCACTTGAGTTTTTGCCCTGACTACCAAAGGAAGTGTTTTTTTCATAGACGCAATTTTCAGGTTTTTCTTTAAATTTGTAACGGTATAGAAAAATGGGTACAGATTACTCAAGTATGGTTTCAAGTCAGTAAAATACTGAACTGTTGAAATCTCTTCATAAGTGAGAATATAATCATATTTGTCTTCATGACGATTAATGTTTTCAATTAAATCATTCAATGTCTCAGCTTTCTCTTTTGTTACAAGGGTACCTTGTAATGGTGGATAATTGATACTAGAAAGCATTGTCCACCGTTTTTTCTCGCCGCCACTATAATAAAAATTTGTTACGATTAATGAATAGAGCAATAAACTGCTTATTATCAAAATTCTCATAAATTTTAATTCATTCTCTTTAATTTTCAGTGGCCCAACTTTTACTTGAGTAAGAGAAAAAATATAGATGAATGCCACCGGTATTGCCAAGTACATACCATAAATGGATTGTATAAGCTGAGTGAAAGAACCCAGTGGAACCATTTCAAGAATTAAAAATGCCATAAGAGCAATGGCTCCGAACTCCGGTTTTTCTCTAAAGGATTTGTACGTTATTATCAAAAGCAGTAGATATAACATCCCGACAATACCTAGGTACACTTGGTAGTAATTAGAATATTCTACTTTGGACAATATCAACAAGAATACGACAAAAATAGGTACAAAGAGTGATAATTTAATCCAGTTCCATTTTTTAGAGTCTATCCGGAATCTGCTGCCCCATAAGAAAACGGCAATTATCAGCAACAAAAGTATACAGTGAAGAATCGCTTTAATTTGACCAGTCAGCGTGATATACAGAAGATGTAAAGTGCTATGTGATGAGGAAGAATCTGAGGCACTCGAAGATAGTGCGCTGATCGCTTCAAGATATAGTTCATAATGACCCAGCAACTTCATCAATAAAAGAATGGATGGAATAGCTATCACATAACCAACAATTAAAACAACTGATTTATTTATACTATCTCTGATAGAACTTCTTGTCGCCATGCCATAGTAGATGATAACCAAGACTAACCCGATACCCAGAAGATTGGGAAATCGGATGAAGATATTCAACCCCAAAAAGAGACCGGAAACAAAGAAATGTGTCAGATTGTTTGCAATAAGACCTTTATACAAAAAGAAGGCTCCGAGCAAATAAAAGAGTGCCGTCAGTGAATAATAATTAATATATTTGTATGTATTGATATGCACAAAAATCTCTGTCAGCAGCAATAAGAATAATAATAGATTTTTACCACTGTATGCACGCAACATATTATAGACGATATAGAGTATTGCATACATTACCAATACATTGGCGATCTTGAAACCGACCCATCCCATCCATCCAAAAAGATAGTTTGAAACTCCTCCAAAAAATGCAGTAAGCCAACTGTAAAAAACCGTTTTGGATATTTCAGGTTCTGTAAAAAAATCCTGATAGCTTACGATCCAATAGCCGCCTTCAGCTATATAAATCCCCTGAAATACCAAAAACAACCAGGGATAGATTAATATCAAAAATATCAATAAGATAGATACATTTTTATTTTCCATTGAAGTACTCAAAAACAACATCAGTGATATAATTTATTTTACCTTCAGTCAATCCGTAATAGAGAGGCAATCGGATCAACCTTTCACTTTCATGGGTCGTATAGTGATCTTTACCATGAAAAATGCCAAATTTTTTTC
>CAZQOC010000111.1:0-5259 GCA_964594745.1 uncultured Sulfurovum sp. | reverse complement strand
CGGAAGAAGTATGTGTGCCCGAACTTGAAAAAGAGAGTGGATTGAGATTTAACCAGGATTTTTTTTGTGGATATAGTCCAGAGAGAATTAACCCAGGAGATAAAGAGCATACAGTTACCAAAATACTTAAAATTACAGCAGGCTCTACACCTCAAACTGCCCAAAGAGTTGACAATCTGTATAAAAGTATTATTACTGCGGGTACACATTTGGCACCGACTATCAAAGTAGCTGAAGCGGCAAAAGTTATAGAAAATACTCAAAGAGATGTAAATATCGCGCTTATGAATGAGTTAGCCATGATATTTGATATGATGAATATTGATACACAGGCAGTTTTGGAAGCTGCTGGAACAAAGTGGAATTTTATTAAACTGACACCTGGGTTGGTTGGTGGACACTGTATTGGGGTTGACCCTTACTACTTAACCCATAAGGCACAGGCCTTGGGATATACGCCAAACCTTATTTTGGGTGCGAGAAATATTAATAACAGTATTTCAAAACTAATCGCAGATAAAGCGATAAAGTATATGGTTAAAAATGATACAAAGCTCAACGGAGCAAAAGTTTTAGTGTTAGGAGTGACTTTTAAGGAAAATTGTCCAGATATGCGAAATACGAAAGTGATAGATATTATTGCTGAATTAGAAGAATTTGCATGTGATGTAGAGGTATATGATTATTGGGTGGATGAAAGCGATAGAAAATCAAAAAATGTCAACTTTATAGAAACATTACCTTATAATACTCACCGTTACGGTGCCATTATTGTGGCTGTAGGACATGATGAATTTAAAAAAATAACACTAGAACAATATAGAGGATTATCAAATGGTGAACCAGTTGTAATAGATGTTAAAGGTATTGTAGAAAATCCAACATGGAGATTGTAATGAATAATAAAAACTTTGCACTTATAGGTGCATCGGGATACATAGCGCCAAGACACATGAAAGCCATCAAAGAAACAGAAAACAACTTAGTAGTATCATATGACCCTTATGATGGTATAGGGATTATGGATAGTCATTTTCCTCAGGCTGACTTTTTTACAGAGCTTGAAAGGTTTGAGGACTTTCTTACAACATACAGAAGAAAAAACAAACTTGACTATATTAGCATTGCAAGTCCAAACTACCTCCATAAAAGTCATATTAGATTAGCCTTACAACATGGGGCAGATGCAATTTGTGAAAAACCACTGGTATTAAACCCTTCAGATATTGATGCACTTAAATTGGTAGAAAAAGAGACAGGTAAAAAAGTTTATAATATCCTGCAGTTACGTTTGCATCAATCTATTATAGATTTAAAAGAGCAAGTCACAAAAGAGTTGGAAGCAAATCCAAGTAAAATGTATGATATTGATCTTACATATTTAACAAGTCGTGGTAAGTGGTACTTTGAAAGTTGGAAAGGAAAAGAAGAGAAATCTGGGGGAATTGCCTCTAATATAGGTGTACATTTTTATGATATGCTCTGCTGGATATTTGGTGATGTTGAAGAGAATATAGTGCATATAAAAACAGCAGATACTAACGCAGGATATTTCAAACTTAAAAATGCTACTGTAAGATGGTTCCTCTCTGTAAATTATGACTACATTCCTCAAGAAATTAGAGAGACTGGCATGCGAACTTATAGAAGCATTACTGTAGATGGAAATGAGATAGAATTTTCTGGAGGATTTACAGACTTGCACACCAGAAGTTATGAAGAGATACTTAAAGGTAATGGTTTTGGACTTGATGAAGCGTATGGGTCTATCCGTACAGTTTCTACCATTAGAGACTTACCTACTGTTGGACTAGAAGGGGATTACCATCCTTTTTGTAAGAAGGTATTGGGCTAATGCAACCTTCTTTTGTTCATGAAACAGCGATTGTTGATGATGATGTCAGTATTGGCAGTGGCACAAAAGTATGGCATTTTTCACATATTTTATCTCATACGAAGATATCTATGAATTGTTCTTTTGGGCAAAACTGTGTGGTAGGACCTAAAGTTAGCATAGGATCAGGTGTCAAAGTGCAAAATAATGTATCTATCTACGAAGGTGTAGAGATAGAGGATGATGTGTTTTTGGGGCCATCTATGGTATTTACCAACGTCATTAACCCTCGTGCTTTCATACAAAGAAAAGAAGAGTTCAGAAAGACGCTTCTTAAAAAAGGTTGCACCATAGGTGCCAATGCAACGATTGTTTGTGGTGTGACTGTAGGAGAATATGCACTCATAGGTTCAGGGGCTGTGGTAAACAAAGATGTGAAGCCCTATGCACTTATGGTAGGAGTGCCTGCCAAGCAAATAGGGTGGGTTGGTATTTCAGGGGATACTTTGAAATTTGATAATAATGATAGAGCAGAAGATGAATTTGCGAAGTATATGATTATTGGGGATAGGTTGGAGGTAATGTTAAAATGAAAATAGATTTTGCGAAATTACAATACCAATACCAACTTTATAAAGCAGAGATTGATGAAGCCATACATAAGGTATTGGACAACTCTAATTACATTATGGGAAATGAAGTAAGAGAACTCGAAGAGAATCTACAAAACTTCACCGGTGCAAAACACGCTATTACCTGTAGTTCTGGAACAGATGCGCTACTTCTTGCCATGTTGGCACTTGATATACAGCCTGATGATGAAATTATTACTACACCTTTTACTTTTATTGCTACAGCGGAGACTATTGCATTTTTAAAAGCCAAACCAGTTTTTGTGGATATAGATGAAAAGACCTACAACATTGATGCGAGTAAAGTAGAAGAGAAAATTACCCAAAAAACAAAAGCTATTATGCCCGTAAGTCTTTATGGACAACCTGCAAATATGGATGCTATTCAAGCTATTGCTGACAAACATAATCTCAAAGTGATTGTTGATGGAGCACAAAGCTTTGGAAGCACTTATTATGGCATAACAGATAGTAATCTGGGGGATATAAGTTGCACAAGCTTTTTCCCTGCTAAACCACTTGGGTGCTTTGGTGATGGTGGAGCCGTCTTTACGAATGATGATATTTTGGCAGCTCAGATAAAGTCACTTAGAGTTCACGGACAGTCAAAGCGTTATCACCATCAATACATTGGAATGGGTGGACGGATGGATACCTTACAGTGTGCTGTTGTAGATGTGAAGTTGAAGTATTATGCAAAAGATTTAAAACGACGGCAAGAAGTGGCAGAAAAATATACAAAAGCTTTAGAAAAGAAAGATTTAGTTTTACCTTTTGTAGATAGCAGAGCTACTTCTGCTTGGGCACAATATAGCGTACGAATTCAAAATAGAGATGAAATTCAAGCTCAATTAAAAGAGCAAGGTATTCCTACGGCAGTACATTACCCTATGCCTTTGCATTTGCAGGAGTGTTTTGTGTATTTAGACTATAAAAATGGTGATTTTCCTGTAGCTGAAAAAGTTAGTGAAGAGATTATGAGTTTGCCTATGAACCCATATTTGGATGACGATGAAATATTCTATATATGTGAGAAGTTATAGGTGTTAAAAAAATTAAAACCTCAATCAGAATTTTCTCGTAATGTCTTGACATTAATGACAGGTACTAGCATAGCTCAAGCTATCCCCCTTGCGATTAGCCCCATCTTAACTCGAATTTATACACCTGAAGATTTTGGGATTTTTGCACTTTATATGAGTGTGGCTTCTATGATAGCTGTGACAGCTACAGGTAGATATGAGTTAGCCATCATGCTTCCAAAAAAAGATGATGATGCCATGAATATAGTAGCTTTGTCTATTGTGATATCTTTTTTTGTAAGTTTTATTACCTTGTTAATAGTCTTTTCTTTTAATGCTCAAATTACACATTTGCTAGGCAACCCTGAAATATCTTTTTGGCTTTATTTTATCCCTATTACAGTTTTATTGACAGGGGTTTATCAAAGTTTCAATTATTGGATTAATCGAAAAAAAGAGTATGGACGATTGGCTACAAACAAGGTCATTCAAAGTGGGACTACTGCTATGGTGAATCTTGGTATGGGATTTGGTGGATTTGGGAGTAGTGGATTGATTTTGGGTAGGATGTTAGGTCAAGGAATAGCTACGGGGATACTTGCTAAAGTGGTTTGGCAAGAGAGGAGAGGCAAATTAAAAAGTATTGATAAATTAAAGGTATTGGCATTGGCCATACGATACAAAAAAATGCCAGTTTTTAATTTACCTAATGCACTGATAGATGGATTTAGATTATCTGGAATTAATATATTAATTGCAAAATTTTTTATGATATCAACCTTGGGACAATTTTCTTTGGCATGGAAAATAGTGCAAGTACCATTATCTTTAATCGCCAGTTCATTGACACAAGTATTTTTTCAAAAAATCTCTAGTATTCCCAAGCAGGATATTCATGTGTTAATAAAAAACTATATATTCAAATCAACACTCATATCTTTTCCTCTTTTCTTAGGAATATATTTTTTTGCTGTAGACTTTTTTACTCTTATTTTTGGAAAAGAATGGAAATTAGCAGGAGAAGCTGCTTCTGTGATGTCTCCTTGGTTATTTTTAAATTTTTTAACTGCTCCCGTGGCAAATATATTTATCGTTCTTGATAGACAAGAGATAGTTCTATTTGTATCCATATTATATATGGCTGTTCCTATTGTAATATTGGTGTTTTTGCATCAACGAGGATTTTTATGTACGTTAGAGTTTATTACTGTATCTATGAGTTTAGTCTTAATGATATATATAGGGCTAGCTTTATTTTATACAAAAAAAGAAGGGAGAGGATAGTGGTTTATTCAGAATTGATACAAGATTATTTAACAGGAAAAAAATTTAGTAACGGAGGAGTAGTTGACCTAAGTAACAAACGGATTGAAAAGTTGAATAGAGATGAATACCTCGTAGATATGGCAAAAGATAAAAATATATTACATGTAGGCTTTGTTGATCATCTCCCTTTGATTGATGAAAAGATAAAAAAAGGAAATTGGTTACATAAAAAGCTTATGAATGTAAGTAACCTTTGTTATGGTGTTGATATCAATAAGGAGGGGATTGAATATATTCAAAAGAGATATAAATATGATAACTTATATTCTGTGGACATTACTTCAGAGACAATACCTAAAGAGATATTGGATATAAAGTTTGATTATATACTCATTCCTGATGTTATTGAACATATTGGAAATCCTGTAAGCTTTTTACAGGCTATAAGAAAAAGATTTATGCATAATACAGAAAGTATCATCTTGACAACACCTAATGCATTTAG
>CAZQOC010000110.1:0-5293 GCA_964594745.1 uncultured Sulfurovum sp. | reverse complement strand
TGCTTTTGCATTGAGTTCGTCTGTGTTGCCACTTAGTCCTTTTGCTGCTTCCAAATCTTTTGCTATAGAGGCATCTCTGTCATCCATAAATTTCACCAATGGCTGAAATAGCATATTATTTAAAAGAACAAGTAGGGTTAGAAACAAGGCTAAGACGAACAACATCAATGGTAAATGTATGTCAAGCATTAAAACTCCTCATGTAATTTCGCGTTAGTTTAGCATTTTTGAGATGAGAAGTCGGTTAAAGTTAATAGGAATTTTAATGTTTCTGAAGGAATGTGAGAAAGTTTTGTAACTCTTCTTCATCAGCAAAGGAGATTTCAATACTTTTTGCTTTGATTTTATGGGTAAAAGGAAGCAGTTCTTTTAAATTCTTGGCATGTTTTTTTATAAAATTTTCTGCACTTTTTGCCTGCGTATTTTTAGTGGGGTTTTCTTTATGATTTTTTACCATATTTTCCGTTTCACGCACAGAAAGTTTTTGTCCAATGATACTGTCAATCAGTACTTTTTGCTTTTTATCATCCAGCCCAACGAGTACTTTTGCATGGCCCTGTGAAATTTTATTGTTTATCAATTGTTCCTGTGCATAGGTACTTAATGAAAGTAACCGCATTGTATTGGTAATCTGTGATCTACTTTTATGTACAATGGCTGAGAGTTCATCATGGGTAATCTCATGCACATCAATGAGTTCTGCATAAGAGTTTGCAAGCTCAATCGCATTAAGATTTTCTCTTTGTATATTTTCAAGAAGGGCAAGTTCACGAAGTTTTACATCATCAATCCCCGCATCAGCAATAATCGCCTTTACCGTATCTATCTTCGCAAGTTTATGCGCACGTAGACGACGTTCTCCTGCGATAAGAAGGTAGCCTTCTTCTTTTTCTATAACAACAATAGGCTGAAGCAGACCATGTTCAGCAATAGATTCACTCAGCTCTTTTAGTGCCTGTTCATCAAAGTGTTTACGTGGCTGAAAAGGATTGGGTGTGATACTCTCAACATCAATCTCTTCAACACGTGCACCTTGTGCTTCAAGTTCAAAACTATCAATATCGGAAAGATCTTTTTCGTATGCTTCTTCTACTTCTGAGAGTATCTCTCCCAGTCCTCTACCTAATGCCATATTTAACCTCTTACTATCACGGTAGCTAAGTCTCTGTATGCTACAGACCCCTTAGAACTTGAAGCATATGTTGTTACTGGTTTACCAAAACTTGGGCTCTCTGCAATCTTCACATTACGAGGCACTACAATACACTCTTTGGAGTTCTTTTTCATATGAAAAAGTTTATCTTTAAAGTGATGAGACAAATCTGCCAATACTTGCTTAGAAAGGTTATTTTGTCCTGAGTACATTGTTGGTAAAAAACCTTTTATTTTCAATTTAGGATTAATTGTTTTTCTCAAAAGACTAACAGTATTTAATAATTGTGCCAACCCTTCAAGTGCAAAAAATTCACACTGTATAGGAATAATCACAGAGTCCGATGCACTTAATGCATTAATAGTAATAGGACCTAATGCTGGAGGCGAATCAATAATCACAAAATCAAACTTTTTAGAGACCTCTTTGAGTTTCTCTTTTAAAACCAATTCTCTGTTTTTCTTTTTAGGGTTATAAAACTCTTTTTCTATCCCTACCAGACCAATATTTGATGGTGCTAATTTAAGATTTTTAATACTTGTCGAAAGTACTACTTCTGAGAGTTTTTTAGTCCCTATGAGCACATGGTAAATATTGAATTCATAATCACCTCTTGAGAAGCCCAAACTCGTTGTTGCATTAGACTGGGGATCAATGTCTAAAAGAAGTACTTTTTTGCCTTTTTCTGCCAAAGATGCTGCCAAGTTTACGGCTGTTGTTGTTTTCCCTACGCCACCTTTTTGGTTGGCTATGCTAATTACTTCACTCATCGTAAACTATACACCCTTTTTCCTCCGATAATTAAAGAGCCATCATCGCACAATAGCGCGTCCCCTAGACTCTTTTGATAGTTTTCAATATGAACTGAAAACCTTCTACTTAACTCAAATTCTATCTCATATTCACTAAAAATCTGCTTCCATTTTGGAAACTTTTCAAGTGCCAAAAGGTATTTTTCAAGCAATATTTTAGGTGAAATATCGCTCTGCAAGGCACTGTAGCCATTTTGATAATTTTTCAAATTTATACCAATGCCACATACTAAAGTATCATTTACTTTTTTAGTAATAGTACCGCCCACTTTTTTATCATTTTTATAGAAGTCATTGGGCCATTTTAGCCAGATATTTTCACCAAGTTCTAGCAGTATCTGTTTCATGATAAATGAGAAATAAATAGATGCTGAGGAGAGTGCTAAATCTTGAGGTAAATCTTCCAATTTTAGAGCCACAGAAGCAAAAAAATTCCCTTCTCCTCCTGACCAGGTATTATCTCGACTACCTACACCTTCATTTTGTTCATAAGCAAGCACTGCTACTGGTGGAGAGAGTCTCTTTTTTTGAATTGCCTCAACCAAATATGTTTGTGTAGAGGGTAGTGAATCAAAATAGCGTATGTCCAATTTTAATCCCTCTTCCTACACAGTAGGCCTTGGCAGACATAGCCTTTTTAGAAGCTGGTTGTAACGTACCAATTTGTATTGTCCCTCTGTTGCACCCTACGATGACACTTTCCTTGTCAAAACCAAGTACCTCTCCTGCAACGTGAGATTGCAAGCCTTCAACCAATTGTAAAGCATCAAGTTTTGTACCATTGTGCACAAATATCCCTGGCCAACCTTCAAAAGCTCTGTATTTGTTATAAATAGTCTCAGCATCATCAAATGCTATCTCTCCATCAGACTTTTTTATCTTCTTGCACAAGCTTGCTTGAGCTTCATCTTGTTTCATGGGTGTTATAGCTTGAAAGTTTCTTACTGTTTGCAAAGTAAGTTTGCATGCATCTTCTGTAAGTTGTTGCATTAAAGCATGGAGTCTCATATCTTCAGGTATCACAAACTCTATGGTTTCAAGTATATCACCTGTATCCAAGCCCTCTTCCATCAGCATAGAGGTCACACCTGCCTTTGCATCGCCATTGAGTAGAGACTGCTGAACAGGTGAAGCACCTCTGTATTGTGGCAAAAGTGAGGCATGCAGGTTGATACATGGGGCAATGTCGAGTATACTTTTAGGCAATATCTGCCCAAACGCTGCCACAATGATAAAGTCTGGTTGAGCATTTTGTATCGCTTCAAACATACCCTCATCACTCAAACGATTTGGCTGTAAAACCTCAATGCCATACTCTTCTGCCAATACTTTCACCGGTGGTGGGGTTAAAACTTTTTTACGTCCTACTGGTCTATCAGGCTGTGTAAGTACCAAGGTTACTTCCATGTCTTCGGCATTAATTAACGCTTCCAATATCTCTTTGGCATAATGGGGTGTGCCCATATAAACTATTTTATTTTTCATATATATATTCTCTTATTTATTTGTTTTAAAAAGTGTCCCACCCACATGGTCACCGTCAATGAGGAAAGACTTAATATCACTCAAATTAAATCCAGAAGCCAATAACATCTCTCTGCCATGTTTCATAAGAAAATCAGCAGATTGAAGCTTGGTGACAATGCCCCCTGTCGCAAATTCATTGTTAGGCGTATGCTCTGCTTCAAGTTCCTCTTTTGATAGTTCAGTCACCAAGGCTCTACGCTTGGCATCATCATATCTGTTAGGGTCTTTATCATAAAAAGCATCTATATCAGAGAGTATCACGAGCATTTGTGCATCAAAGTGATGTGCCACATGCGCAGAGAGTCTGTCGTTATCACCAAAGACAAGCTCTTCAACACTTACTGTATCATTTTCATTGATGATAGGTACAACATTGTTTTCGACTAGCGTGTCTATGGCTACTTTAGCATGTGTAATGTGCTCTGCTGACTCAAAAACATCTGCACTTAAAAGTACTTGTGAACAGAGTAGTCCAAACTGAGCAAACTTCTCTTGATACATTTTCAAAAGAAGTGGTTGACCAATCGCAGCAAGTGCCTGCTTATTGGCTACACTGCTTCTATCTAACGGCAATAAAGTATACCCTGCAGCCACCGCACCTGAGCTCACAAGTATCACTTCCATTTTATGTGCTTTAAGTTCAGCGATGAGTTGTACCAATGCCAGCATACGACCTTTAGCAATAGTCCCCTTTTCTGTCAGTACATGAGAACCCACTTTTATGACTATACGTTGCATACTCATTCCTACGCCTCGTTTTCTTCTTTGACACTCTTTATAAAATCACCCAGTGCATAACGTAACGCTTCGGTGTTTATGTGTGCCACAGAAGAGATGGGAAGGACGAAAAGTGGTTTCTCCTCTGGAAGTTTCACACCAAACTCTTTTTCAAAACCATAAGAGAGATACTGCTCTTTAGCCTTATATTGATTCAATATTCTATTCGCTTGAAGTCCAATATCGTTAAGAAATGTCTCTGTCAAAGCATTCACTTCCTCTACTGAGAGAGAATCTATCTTGGTAATGGCTATGGCATGTTTACGTGTCGCCAATGTCTCAGAGTAACGTTGAAGCTCTACCAGTAAAGTCTCATACTGATACTTCATCTCTCTATAGTTTGCTGCATCGATCATAAGTAACAAAGTCTTTGTACGTTCAATATGCTTTAAAAACTCTAAACCAAGTCCTCTACCATCACTGGCACCTTCAATGATACCAGGAATATCTGCCATCATAAAAGAGTCAAAGTCTCCTATATGTACTACCCCTAGTTTTGGGGTGAGTGTTGTAAACTCATAATTTGCTACTTGTGGTCTGGCATTTGAAAGCGTAGCAATCAATGTAGACTTTCCTACATTTGGATACCCAACCAATCCAACATCAGCGATGAGTTTCATCTCTAAACGTACTTGTTTTGTGATGCCAGGAAGTCCAGGTTGTGCGTAGGTTGGTCTCTGGTTAGAGGAAGATTTAAAGTGCATATTTCCAAGTCCACCTTTACCACCTTCTAAAAAGAGTACCACATCTCCTTCATTGAGAAGATCCATTAGCTCTTCACCTGTCTCCATATCTACAACAGTTGTACCAGGGGGAACAGTAATCGTTAAGTCCTGACCTTTACGCCCATAACATTTACGCCCTTCTCCAGGACGCCCATTCTCCGCTTTCATATGTACACGCCCACGCAAACCTGAAAGTGTGTCTGTGTTATTATCTACTTTAAAAAAGACCGCACCTCCACGTCCACCATCTCCGCCATCAGGACCACCATTTGTCACAAATTTCTCTGTCCAAAAAGAGA
>CAZQOC010000109.1:0-5335 GCA_964594745.1 uncultured Sulfurovum sp. | reverse complement strand
TTTCAAAATCATCTTTACTCACACCACAGTCTGGACACTCCCAATCATCAGGGATATCTTCAAAGGCTGTACCTGGTGCAATGCCACTATCTGGGTCACCTAACGCTGGATCATAAATATACTCACATACGGTACATATGTATTTTTGACTCATATTAAACTCCTTTGGATAAAATACTATATTTATTTTATACAACAAAAGGACGTGTATGTCAATTAAATGTGCATTTTTATTTCCAGGGCAGGGCTCACAAGCTACAGGCATGGGAGAAGATTTCTTTAACAATTCAGACGTAGCAAAGCAGATGATAGCTGATGCAAGTGTTAGAACAGGGATAGATTTTGAAAATCTTCTGTTTGAAGAGAATGATAACTTAGGTCAAACAGAGTTTACGCAGCCAGCTATCTTGCTTGTAGGGGCCATAGCACATAAGTTGTTTACTGATGCGACAAACATCACACCGGCACTTGTTATGGGACACTCTTTGGGTGAGTTTACTGCGCTTGTCGCTGCAGGAGCACTTGATGTCATAGATGCAGTGGAGCTTGTAAACCTTAGAGGTAAGTTGATGGCAGAGGCTTGTTCTAAACAAGAAGTGGGGATGATGGTCTCACTTGGACTCTCAGATGAAGCAGTCGAAGCACTCTGTGCAGCACAAAGAGATGCAGGACTTCAAGTATGGGCAGTGAATTATAATGCGGATGGTCAGATAGTCATCGCAGGAATTAAAAAAGATTTGGAGACTTTGGCACCTTTAGTGAAAGAAGCAGGGGCAAAAAGAGCCATGTTGCTGGATATGTCAGTAGCATCTCACTGTCCTCTACTCGAGTCAGCTTCTGCACCACTGGAAGCTAAACTCAAAGAGATGTTAAAAGATGATTTCATCGCACCAGTCATTTCTAATGTAACAGCAAAGCCATACAATACAAAAGCAGAAGCACTTGAGTTACTTCCTCAACAGTTGGTTAAGCCTGTACTGTATAAACATTCTATGGCAAACATAGATCATGAGGTAGATTGTTATATAGAGTTTGGACATGGAAATGTACTTAAAGGACTTAACCGTAAAGCAACGAAAAAGCCACACTTTAATGTCAGTGATATGGCATCACTTGAAGCAACTATTGTCGCGATGAGAGAGCTTTAATGTCTAAAATTGCTATTATGGGTGCTATGCCTGAGGAGATTGAGCCTCTTATAGATAAACTAGATAATGTTGAAACAATGTTATATGGTGCCAATACTTATTATGAAGGCTCATATAAGGGGCAAGAGGTAGTCATCGCGTATTCTAAAATAGGTAAAGTATTTGCAACATTGACTGCTACGATGCTTATAGAAAAATTTGGATGTGATATGCTACTCTTTTCAGGTGTTGCTGGAGCTATCTCAGATAAGCTAAAAATTGGCGACCTTATCATCGCAGATGGACTTTGTCAGCATGATTTAGATATTACGGCTTTTGGACACCCTTTTGGTTATGTCCCAGAGGGAGAAGTGTGTATTCCTTCGGATGTCAATCTTCGAAAAATTGCAAAAGACGTAGCCAAAGAAAAAGGACTAGTACTCAAAGAAGGTATTATCGCTACGGGTGATCAGTTTGTGGCAAACGCAGAACGAAAAGATTGGATAGGCAATACTTTTAATGCAGATGCTTTAGAAATGGAAGGTGCATCAGTTGCAGTAGTATGTTCCTCTTTGGATGTACCTTTTTTCATCTTGCGTGCCATTAGTGACAGTGCCGATATGGATGCAAGTTTTAATTTTGATGAGTTTTTAGAGAGTTCTGCAAAAATATCTGCGGATTTTATACTCAGTATGGTTGAAGCCATTAATAAAGTAGGAAAATTTGAACGATAGCCAAAGACGAAGTACAGCAAAAACCATCCCAATGAGTAAAAAGCTCTTGAAGGTCATAGGTAAGACCAATGCAGAGTTTAAACTTATAGGTGAGGGCGATAAAGTACTTGTAGGACTTAGTGGAGGGAAAGACTCACTTTCTTTGATACATGCACTGAAACACGTACAGCGACATGCACCCTTTCGTTTTGAATTTGAAGCCTGTACCATTAAGTATGGTATGCCTGATGAACATTATGAATTTCTCAGCAAACATTGTGAAGAGTATGGCATTAAACATACGGTCTATGATACAAATATTTTCGATGTCTCACAAGATGCCATACGGGAAAACTCCTCTTTTTGTAGCTACTTTTCTCGTATGAGAAGAGGGGCGTTGTACTCTTTTGCCCAAGAACATGGGTTTAACAAAATTGCCCTAGGACATCACTTTGATGACACTGTAGAGAGCTTTTTTATGAATATGTTTTACAACGGAAGTATGAGAGCCTTAGCCCCTATCTATAAAACGAGCAGAGGGGTACACCTTATCCGTCCGCTTATACAAGTGCGTGAACGACAGCTACGTGACTTTGCAACAGAAAATAACTTACAAGTTATAGGTGATGAAGCGTGTCCAGCCATGCTAAAAGATGTTAAAATGCCTCATGCACGTGCTTCAACCAAAGCCTGGTTGGCTGAGATAGAAGAGAAAAATAAAGATGCTTTTAAAATGTTTAAGGCATCGTTTAAACATATCCATGATGATACCTTTTTAGACCCAGAGCGTTGGGATAGGGATGATATATGAGACTTTTAGCCATTGTACTTTTTATGTTTGTGCATCTCTTGGCAGACGAGGGCATATATCCTGCACAATTTAAGGTTAAACTTGTCAAACATTGTGAAGTATTGGGCTTAAGTAAAACACCACATCGTAAATCTGCTAAGGTTTATTCTACTGCACACTTTGGTAGTTGTGTACAGAACCTTGGATGCATGAGAGAGATAACACAAAAACAACTGGACAATGAACAAAATCAAACCAAACGTGACTTCATGGCATGGAAATACCCTGTGTGGTGCAAAGTAGAATCAAATGGTAAACGTGGTTGGGTACGTAAACAGTTTTTGGTCGATGCTCCTTGTGGTGAAGATGATTAAGTCATTTTTCTAAAATATGTCAATTTGCAACATTTTTGCATCATTTCTCAAAGTTATACTATGATTCAATGTACCCTTTTACACATGGGGTAGTGTTTTTACTTTTGTTCTATTTAGGGTTTTGGGCTAGGCATTTATATGTAGGTGGTAAAAATCTAGAACAGAGGGTGCATCATGGAATTTATTTCAGCACTGGCACTTGTGGTTTCTGTAGTAAAAGTTACATTTATGTGGTTAAACTATAGGGATTGCAAGCAGATTAGAGATAGTCGAAGCCAAAAGAACACCGATAACGATAAGTAATCGCATTGATCCTGAAGAAATGGAACTTCTTCAGGTATCGATGTACCCTTTGCATAATTCTACAGAAATAAGCTTTAATGAAATTTAAGTGTCAGTCAATACATTTCTTCATTCTGAAAAATTCGGTTATAATTTATAAAATTTTTGTTGGGGTAAATAATGACTATTAAAGAAGCCATATTAAAATCATTAGAAGATTTACATCTTTTATTTT
Organism: uncultured Sulfurovum sp.; assembly: GCA_964594745.1. GTDB lineage: Bacteria > Campylobacterota > Campylobacteria > Campylobacterales > Sulfurovaceae > Sulfurovum. Next base: position 1,814 of record CAZQOC010000109.1, on the reverse strand, counting down.
CTACATATTTAAATTCCAAAAATATTTTAAATAAAACTATATTTCATGAGCAATCAAATAATAATGATGGTCATCAAAAGTGGATACATCCTGATATGATTGGAATTGAATTTTCTTCATTTAAAACAGATGAAACACAAAGGTTAATTAGGAGTTTAAATAGTGTTGATACCTTTAGATTAAATTCTTATGAATTAAAAAAGGAGATTAGAACAGATTATGAGTTAAAAAAAAGTTATTTTCAGGCAGTTTCAAATTCGAGTTGGGCTAATTATGGTTATTTAGTTGCTCTAGAAATTAATAGTAATAGTAGTCTAATGAATGAAATGGAGCGCTTAAATGAGTCTTTTGGTATAGGTATTATAGAATTGAAATCTAATCCATTTGAAAGTAAAATATTGTTTCCAGCTAAATATAAAGAATTGGATTTTAAGACAATAGATAAACTTTGTGATATAAATGACGATTTTAGAAAATATATAGAATTAATTGAAGAGATTATGACAGCAGATAAGAAAAATATTGTAAGAATTAAAAAAGAATTAGATGAGTTTTCTGATAATATTTTAAATAATGAATCAGAAATTGAAATGTATTGTCGAAAAAAAGGAATTCCTTTTGAAGATGTAGTTGATGAATAATTTTATAACCAAAACCTCCGGACGCATAGACAAAATTCTAGCTCAAGAACTAGACGTAAGCCGTAACCAAGTAGAAAAACTTGTCAAAGATGGGCTTGTTTCGGTCAATGATAAGACTGTCGCTAAAACTAGCTTTAAAGTAGTAGAGGGTGATGAGGTCTCGTATGTGTTTAAAGAGGCTGAAAAACGTGTCGCTCCTGCCGTAGACTTTGATGTAGAAGTCCTTTATGAAGATGACTACCTGCTGGTGGTAAACAAACCATCAGGACTTGTGGTACATCCTGCACCTTCTGTGAAAGAGCCTACGTTGGTGGATTGGCTTATTCATAAAGGTATTTCACTTTCTACGATAAGTGGAGAAGAACGTCATGGCATCGTGCACCGTATAGACAAAGAGACTACAGGTGCTTTGGTAGTCGCAAAGACCAATGAGGCACATGAGAAGCTGAGTTTACAGTTGCAAGATAAGAGTATGGGGCGTTACTATCTAGCACTTATAGATTGCCCACTCAAAGAGGATACACTCGTAGATAAGCCCATAGGACGCAACCCTAACAACAGGCTAAAAATGGGTGTCGTGCCTCATGGTAAATCTGCTAAAACGGCTTTTGTGAAACTGGCACAGTGTACGCATGATGTGGAATTGATAGCTGCTAAACTCTTTACAGGGCGTACCCATCAGATACGTGTTCATCTTAATGCTTTGGGACGTCATATTTTGGGTGATGATTTATATGGCTTTAAGAGCAAAAGAGATAAAATACACCGAGTTAATCTACATGCATATCTACTATATTTAGTCCATCCTCAAACGGGTGAAAAAATGGAGTTTGTAGCCCCACTTTTTGATGATATGAAAACATATATGACAAAATATTTTGATCAAGGTGAAATCAATGAAAAAATCAACCCTCTTACTATGGACACTCTCTTCACTCACTTTTCTGTGGCTTAATGGCTGTGGCGAAGGCATCAAAGGTTTGATGATCTATGATACGGATCCGACATTAAAAACCATTAAACAAGTCAGAGCTTTACCTATGCGAACTTCCGTAGGATTTGAGTGGAAAAAAATAGAAGACTACCATATACATGGTGTCAATATCTATAGAGGTACCCCAAGTACAGGTAATCAAAACTTTAAGCGCATAGGTTCAGCTGGGAATCGTTATG
>CAZQOC010000108.1:0-5373 GCA_964594745.1 uncultured Sulfurovum sp. | reverse complement strand
TCCATATCATAATAATTGGTTACTTTATCCAACATGGCATCAAGCTGACCACCAGATTCTCCTGCTTTTATCATTTGTAAAAGCATATTTTCATAAAGCCCGGTAATCTGAAATGCCTCAGCTAAGTTCATACCCCGCCCGATATTGGCATTCACTGTGAGTAATTGCTCTTTAATAGCTTCATTGTCTACCATACCCACAGCTGTATCTAATGCTTCAGAAACAGGAATACCTGACTTTACAAGTTCACCAAAAACTAAATTATATTTATGCATAGTTGAGAGAAAAATAGCTTTATTGATGAGATAAAACTTTGGATGTATTAGCATTTTGTCCATTTGATATTTAAATTCTTTATTATTTTTATATAAATATTTTACTGCAAAAATACTACCTATTAAGAGTGCAAGAATAAGTAGACCATAATTTGAAAATGCCCATTCAAGTTTTAACAGAATTTGTGTTGGTAGGGGCAATTCTGTTTTAAATCGAGCAAAAATATCTTTGAATTTTGGTACAACAACCATAATAAGTATAGTAAAAGCTATTCCCATTGCTGCTAAAGTAATAAGCGGTGATCGGATAGCTTTTTTAAATTTTGCTGTATTATCTCTAATATTCTCTAAAATATCTGCGAGTTTATGATAGGACTCAGAGATATTCCCCGTCCTCTCTCCAAGATTTGTCATTGCCAGTGCCACATGTCCAAACTCTTCAGTATAAGGTTCCATGGCATCGGACATACTATTACCCGCATTAATGTCAGAATTTATTTTGGTATATATTTCTTTTAATTGTTTATTATCTGTATTATCTGCAACATCTGTTAATGTATCATTAATGGCAATCCCTGCATCTGTCATGACGGCAATTTGTCTAATGGTTGAAATTTTATCATTGATAGGTATCTTAGATTTAAAAGATTTTTGAAGATTTTTCATCAAATCAGCAAAACCATCTTCAAGAGGCGCAGATGTTTCAACTGCCCGCATTACCATTGTTGTAGGGAATTTATTTTTTGCCAACTTAACAGCTAACATTCTATTCTCTGCTTTCAATAGCTCTTGACGTTTTTTTCCCTTATCCATAATGGTGACATTAAAATATTTCATTATAACCTCGCAACTCTATAAATTTCTTCTATTGTAGATTTTCCTTCTAACGCTTTATTTACCCCATCTTCAAACATTGTCACAAAACCCTCTTCACCAGCCTGTTTGGTTAATTCCTCTTTAGATGCATTTCTAGCAATCATTCGTGCCATCGTTTCAGAAATAGTTAAAACTTCTGAAATCATTTCACGTCCAGAGTAGCCTGTGTGTCCACACTCTTTACAACCTTCTCCTTTATAAAAAATGGGATTTTCAGGCAAGTATTGTTGTACATCTTTTAAAAGTAATGGATCTAATGTAGTTGTAACTTTACAATGTTTACATATTTTCCTTACCAATCTTTGTGCCTGAATAGCAACTAAGGCTCCAGATACTAAGTACTCTTCAATTCCCATATCCAATATTCTTGATATAGAAGAAATCGCATCATTGGTGTGCAATGTCGAAAGCACCAAGTGCCCTGTCAATGCAGCCTGTATAGCAATACGTAAAGTTTCAGTATTACGTATTTCCCCAATCATTATTTTATCTGGATCTTGTCTTAAAATTGATTTTAGCGCATCTGCAAATCCTAAACCTACACTCTCTTTTACATTTACTTGTTGCAACCCAGCCATTTGATACTCAACGGGATCTTCTACTGTAATAATTTTATCTTTTACATCTTTTATCGCATTGACTGCCCCATACAGTGTTGTTGTTTTACCTGAACCTGTCGGTCCAGTAACCAAAACTATGCCATAAGGTACTTTAATGGCTTCAGAAAACTTGTCATAGCAGAGTTTACTCATACCTGCATCTTCAAGTTTAATCATCGCTTTGGATTTATCAAGAATTCTTAGTACAATGGACTCACCTTGTATTGTTGGTAATGTAGAAACCCTAAAATCAAACTCTTTTTGTGTTACAGTTGCAGAGAATCTGCCATCTTGGGGTTTTCTTTTTTCTGCAATATCCAAATTTGACAAAAGCTTCATTCTTGAAGCTAATGGATTAAATATATCTTTATCAAATGTAAAACTTTGACGTAATATCCCATCTACACGTTCTCGTACCACACATGATTTTTCTGTAGCTTCTATGTGGATATCACTGGCTCCTGCATAGATAGATGATTTTAAAATAATATCAATCAATTTTAAAACAGCAGGAGATTCATCACTCTCTTCTTCTGTTCCAGCTTGATTTAAATCTTTTCTTATATCTAAAACTAACCCTTTGATACTTTCATTTATTTCAAGCCGTTGTAAATATTGCTGTATTTGCTTAGGTCTGGCAATGGATATACGTATAGGCTTTTTAGGAAAAAGTCTTTGTATGGCATCTTGTGCTGCCATATCTAAAGGGTCATCAAAAACAATTTGAACATTTAAATCATTTTCATCAATAGGGATAATATTATATTTTAAAAGTTGTTTATAGGGTACTTGAGAAAATAATCGCATATCTATTTCTGTATCATCTAAGTCTATGAATTCTACGTTTAGTGCCTTTGCTATTTCTTCTATAATCGGGACAATATTTATCCCTTCTATTTTTTCCAAATGCGATAAGGTAATAATACCTTGGCGCACTTTTTTGGCTAAAAAAATCTCTACAGAGTGTAGATCAATCATGTTTTCATTAATAAGATTTGCAAAAGAAATCTTTTTAGGTGGCCTGCTCTTTACCAAAGTAGATATAGCATCTTTTGTAATAAGATTTTCCTGAAGCATCATTTCAATAAGTTTTACCATTTAATCCACCCTTTACTAATTTTTTTTCAATCGATACAATAATTCTTTTGCTTTTTTGGAATTAGATCGTTTTACATAATGCTTTAAAACCTGTATGGCTTCATTAATATGCCCTAACTTTATTTTAGATTTAGCAAAAATTATCCAACTCTCATCAATATCACTATTCACTTTGTTTGTTTGTAATGACCAATATTCTGATTTTTTATACTTACCTTTTCTATAATAACTTTTAGCTAAGAAAAGAGAATCATCTGTATCATGTGATAGCATAAAACGTTTTTCAACATCTTTATAAGCACTCACACTAGAAGATTCAATAATATTAAGATGCATTTTTTTACGTGGTTTTTGAGCTGTTGTATGTATTATTGCTCGGGTATGTTTTTGTTTCTTTGGTTTTATTTTTTCTTCTAAGATAGGTATATCATTTACAACTGGCAATGTTGGGATAGTCTCTTCTTTATTTATATTCATCTTCACCATTGGTTTTATGTGTTCTATTTTATCTATTTTCCTTACTTGTATTTTTGATATAGACCCATCTAAAATTATACTACTTTTTTTCATTTCATTGTTTACTTGCGTATTCTCTTCATGAGATGTAAGAGTCTTAAGAAAAGAAAAGTACTTATAATTAAAAATAGTAAACCCAAGAAAAACAAATAAAATGATTCCAATAAATGCCCATAAATAAGGTTTTCTTTTATTCTTTTGGTATCTTTTCCATTCTTCCTCTAGTGGTTTTATATCATACATGTATATACCCTAATTTCAAAGCTGCCATTTCAATTATACGCTGAGGAATATGATCATAATTTATTTTAGATGGCTCATTTTTGTCATAGTATTCACAAATTTCAAAAATAGTAAAAATAAGTTTATTGCACTCCCTAAAATTTCCTTTTGTAAATGTATGTATAAGTTTCATATCTTTTTCTTTAATGCTGTTTGCAATTTCAAAAAGATTCTTTTTTAAAAGTTTTTTATGAATATAGGCTGTCTGATCAGATAGTGTTGCATTTTTAAGTTCAATAATTTCCCAAATTCTTGATTGAAAATGTTCTTTTGCAATAAGGTCTTCATCATCTGTTTTATGGAGCGAGACAACAAATTTCACTGCTCTGCTGTCTGAAATTAGCCGTATCTTTTCCATCATTTCTGTACCATACATTTGTGCTTCATCTAAAAGTATTAAAATTTCACGTTTACCTCTTAAATTTTTACAAAAATTCACTAAAGCTGAAAAATTTACCTCTGTATTAGGTGGTAAATCTTGTTTTGTTAATACTTTAAATAATTTATGAAAAAACTCTTTTTCATTTGTGGCAGGCGTATCAAAATAGTATATCTCTTTTTGATGTTTTAATTTCTCTTGAAGACGATTTAAAAGAATACTTTTCCCTGTACCAGGTCTACCAAAAAGCAAAATCATCTTTAAAGGTTTTTCCATACTGTGTTCTAGCTGCTTATATGCAGTCACAGAAGATGATAATTCAATGTAATCATCGATATCTATAGAATCGACAAATACATTTTTTGCTGCTTCATATCTACTTTTCATTAAGTTTGGTATAGCCTAAGTCTTTAAGCGTAACTGATTTCGCATTTTTTACAATATGTGGGGTAATGATAATTACTAACTCTTCAACCGTATTAATTTTTTCTTCTTTCTTAAAAGCATACTCTAACAAAGGTAAATCCCCTAATAAAGGAACTTTATTCACTGTAAATCCAGTTTTTGATGAAATGAGTCCACCCAGAATTGCATGTTGCCCATCTTTAACTTTAATAACCGATGCAATTTGTCTTCTTACTAAATCTGGTGGAATAGATCTCACACCCCCATCACTTTGTACATTATTGACAGTGTCAGAAATTGATGGATTGATTTTTAAAGTAATCATCCCATTCGTATCAATCTCAGGTGTAATATCTAGTAATATCCCTGCAAATACCGAATCTACAAGTTCACCTTCTGATGATGTAGAACCACCACCACTGCTAGCAGTACTAGATGATTTAATTTTATAAAATAGTTCTTTACCTACAGAAATCAATGCGGGCTGATTATTAAGAGTCATGACTCTAGGACTCGAAATAGATTTCACATCTCCTTGTGTTCCTAGAAATTTTACAACTTCAGAGACCTTTGCATTTCCTGTAATATTTACAACTTGTGCATTGTTAGGTCTGCTCCCCTCACTAAATGTAGACTCTGTAATACCTTCAATATTATCAAAAGTAAAGGAGGAAACATTTTTTTGTGCCATAGCCAAAGAATTAATAGTAAAATTCTGTAAGCCGTAAAGCTGTGACCAATCTACCCCAGTTGTTTTTGAATCATCAAATGTAACTGTCAAGATACGAACATCTATAAGTACTTGAGATTTAATCTGTTTTGATAAAGTCTGTACATATCTCGCTACTCTATTGATTTGTCTTTCTGTACCAGTAACGGTAATCATACCCGCTTCCGCATTGATAATAGGTGCTAAAGGGTTATATTCCCATACTTGTCCATC
>CAZQOC010000107.1:0-5405 GCA_964594745.1 uncultured Sulfurovum sp. | reverse complement strand
TTAAGATACAAGCTTTTAAAGAAGGCAAAGGTAACAATGCAAAAGAGCATTTGGCTATCTTTACCGACAATTTATCTGATACGCCCATTGTTCGTGTACATTCTGAGTGTCTTACGGGTGATGCCATAGGTTCAGTCAAATGTGACTGTGGTGAACAGTTAGTCTATGCGCAAAAGCTTATCGCCAAAGAGGGTGGGATGATTATCTACCATCGTCAAGAGGGGCGAAACATCGGTCTTTTAAACAAGGTCAACGCCTATGCACTCCAAGACACAGGACTGGACACCGTAGCAGCCAATCATCAACTAGGCTTTAGAGCAGACGAGCGTACCTATGAAGTGGTGGAGTTTATTTTAAATCATTTTGACATCACAAAACTTAGACTCCTTACCAACAATCCAAGCAAGATAGAAAATCTAGCCAATATAGACATTGTCGAAAGATTACCTATTATCATAGAGTCTAACCCACATAATGAAAAATATCTGGATGTGAAGAAAAATAAAATGGGACACCTTTTATAGTATGAATTTATCACAATATTTAGACCAAGAAGAGATAGTGCTTGACGATGAGATTATCGTCAAGCTTGAAAATTTTGCTTCACTTTTGCATGAGTGGAATCAAGTACACAACCTTACAGGCGCAAAGACGATAGATGCTATTTATGTGAACATAGTTGATTCGCTCTATCCGCTTACTTTTATCAAAAAGCCAAAAACACTTTTAGACGTAGGTACGGGAGCGGGGTTTCCTGGGCTTGTGCTTGCCATAGCCATGCCAGAGTGCGAGGTGGTGTTAGCTGAGCCACTTAAAAAACGTGTCTCCTTTTTAAAATATGCTGCCATAGATGGCGGGCTAAGTAATGTTCATGTAGAAGCCAAACGTGTAGAGTTTGTAACACATGAACCTTTTGAGATGATAAGCTCACGCGCGGTGACCAACACGAAGTTGCTTTTAGATTTGACTGAAGCCATCAGTGATGCAAAAACAGAGTATCTTTTTTATAAAGGTTCACGTGTCTTTGATGAGGTAGCAGACGTAGGGCATAAGTTAGAGTATGATATAGTACAGAAAAACCAACGAAATTATTTATATATTAAAGGTCAAATGTGATTTTAAAGTTACTTATTTTTGCTGTAGTGGGTTTACTCATCTATAAGTTTCTAGGTGGTAAATTACCAACATTAGGTAAAACCGTACAGGAAAAAAAACTAGATGATGATACCTTGGTAGAGTGTGAGAGATGCGGTACGTATGTGACAGTAAAAGAGAGTATTATTGTACATGGTAAGTATTATTGTTCTAAAGAGTGTAGTGTTTAAATCATAGTTAAAGGAAGTGTCATGATAATTATAGGTCATCCGTGGGTAGAGAGTGCAAAGTTTTGTAAAATATTTTCAAAAAAAGATATTAAAAAATCTAAACCAAATGACATTGTTTTATTGGAACCTATCGTGGATTCACACACGTTGGCGAAACATTGTCAAGAAAATGACATCCCTTTTGCGGTTACGGTAAATTCGTTAAAAGAAGCCATATTTTCCAATGCACTGGGTGCCAAGTATATTGTGTGTGAAGAAGATGATGCACTTATCATTCATCCTATCGCACAAGAATATTTGTTTGATACACGTGTTTTAGTACTCATTCATGATGAGAAAGAGATAGCTAAAATTGCCCGTTCAGGTATAGATGGGGTTATTTTTCCTGAGGCAATCTGTTAAGTCGTAATGACAAGTACTTTTTCACAATATAAAATCACTTACGCGCTGATAGCCATAAATATATTTGGCTATGTACTCTCTACCTTTTTAAGTCATAGTCTGATAGATATGAATTCAGAAGTGCTTGTAAATATGGGTGCACTGTATGGCCCTCTGACTGTACTAGACGGTGAGTGGTGGCGACTATTCTCTGCTATGTTTTTACATGGTGGGATGACACATTTACTTGTCAATATGTTTTCTCTTTATCTTATAGGGCGTGGAGTAGAACTCTATTTTAATCCTGTAGGGTATTTGAGCATTTACCTTTTTTCTGGACTTTTAGGTGGCTTAGCATCACTCTATATGCATCCTGCTTCCGTAGGAATTGGTGCATCGGGTGCGATATTTGGTATTTTTGGTGCATTGGCTGGTTTTTTCTTGGCGCACCGTGATAAGATAGAAGCGCATACCAAAGCATTTATGAAAGAATTTGCTATTATCATAGGGATTAACTTAGTGCTTGGATTTTCCATCCCTTCTGTGGATGTCTCTGCCCATGTGGGAGGACTACTTGTTGGTCTCTTAGGTGGATATGTCATCGCTAAAAATCCAAAATGGGTGTGGGGATACAGTGTAGCGATGATTGTACTTATGATAGGTATTATGCGGTATTTACCTAGCCAGTATGCACAAACACTTTTTTAAATTTTTCATTTTGGGCTTTTTGCTCGTAGGGTGTACCGTTATACCCACAAAGGCACCACAAAGTAAGATAGAACGACTATCTACTCTTTTACAGACTTTAGATAGACACATACCTAAACAGGAGAGTAAGAAACTCTCACGAGATATTTTTTCTAAAACAGAGCAGTTGATAGAAGAATTTGAACTCACTTCACCACCACTTTGGCATAATTTTTTAGTCAATATAGGTATACGTAAGAAAGGGCTTTGTTTTCATTGGTCGGATGCTTTGTATCTGTATTTGAAAAAAAGTCATTATAGAGACTATGCTTTTCACTTGGTGGGGGCAAATATAGGAGAGTATTTTTCTGAACATAATGCACTGGTCATCGTTGTAAAGGGTGGGAAAATAGAGAATGGTATCATCATAGATCCCTGGAGAAATTCAGGAAAACTTTATTTCTCCAAAGTAAAAAATGATACAAAGTACAGATGGTCGCATCGTATGGATAGAGAGTGCCCTTAGTCTACGATAGGTTCTTCACCCGCACCAACTTCTCTTAGTTCTGTTTCTTCTGCATGTTTGGCTTCTAGCTCTTCTTGACTAGGCTGTTCTTCTGTTTGAGCCACTTCTTCAGTAACTTCAGCAGAAGTCTCTTGGGTTTCTTCACTTTCTTCCTCTGCCTGCGTCTCATGAGGACTCTCTTCACTGTCTATAGTGTGCGTTGGCACATCGTTTTCTTCATGTACGACTTGAGGTGTCTCAGTATTTGTTTCTGTTTCTTCTGGGAGGCTCTCATCTATGCTTTCCTCTTCTGTCCTATCAGAGTTAGCTGTGCTCTCTTGCTCTTCTGGTACAACAAGGCGTTCTACATCGCCCTCGTCAGCTATAGATGTAGTTTGAAAGAGTAGAAAAAAAGCAAATAAGATACTTGTAAATAATTTAGACATAATAAACCTTTCTAAAAATTTATAAATATTCTACAATTTTTTAATCAAAATGGCAAATAAATTTTATCAATGAGTTCTTTATACTCGCTTTTGGCATTTGAATCAATGGTGATTCCTCCACCACTTTTGTAGTAGAGTTTTCCTTTTTCTTGTTCAATAAAACGTATCATTACGCCTGAACGAAGGGATTGTCCGTCAAATACACCAAACACACCTGTGTAAAATCCTCGTTCAAAGTTTTCTACCTCTTTGATGATGTTGACTGTACTTTTTTTAGGTGTCCCAGTAATAGAACCAGCAGGTAGTAGCTGTGAGAGAAGTGTCCCAATGTTATCTTGCCATTTATCTGGTAGTGTTGCAGTAATTTTAGAGCTTACTTGAAGCAACTCTTTTTGCCCCGCTTTAATTTTTTCAACAAAACGAAACTTTTCTACCTTAACATTTGAGCCGATGATACCCAAATCATTACGCATGAGATCTACAATCATCACATGTTCAGCCATCTCTTTTTGATTGGCTAGAATGGTCTCTTTTGCTTGTGGTAGGTTCGCATCTATTGTACCTTTCATTGGGTAAGTTGCTATAGTGTCATTCTCCATCTCCACAAACCGCTCAGGGGAAAAACAGATAAATTTATCTTTATAGTAGAGTTTAAATTTGGCTCTTGCATAGGTGAAGATTTCTTTAAGCGTGTAGTTGGTTTCTATCGGTGTTTTAAAGGTGAGGTTGAGCAGGTAGGTGTTTCCAGAACGTATTTGTTCCAACACTTGTTCCATAGCTTTTTTGTAGGTAGAAAAATCCACAGGAGTTTTAGAAAAGGTGAAAGATTTTTCTCTTTTTTGAACAGGGTAATTACGCCAATCTTCCAGTTTGTAAAAGATGTCATCATCTAGTTCATTTAGAGGTTTAACAAAGATTTTATTTTGGTCGTATGAGACGATGAAAAGAAAAGGAGTACGAGATTGACTCAATGCATCAATCTGCTTAAAACCTATTTCTTTTTGTAACCACATATTAAGCGTCTAACAATAAAAGTTTTAAAATTGCCATACGCATAAACACCCCATTTTTTACCTGAGCGAGGACTTTACAGCGAGGGTCTTCAAGCATCTCATCGGAGATGTCGATGTTTCTCATGACTGGCCCAGGGTGGAGGAGTAAAATATCTCTGTTTTTCATGCGTTCTTTGGTGATGCAGTATTGTTCTGCGTAGTCGTCATAGTTTTCAAAAAGCTCTTTTTCGTGGCGTTCGAGTTGTGCACGTAGGCTCATAATGACATCTACTTTGTCCATAACATCTTCGAGGTTCTTGTATTGGGGTAAATCGGACTCTGGCATAAACTGTTCAGGAGCAACAAGTATCACATTCATACCCATACGCCTCATAAGACGTATACCAGAACTAGCGACGCGTGAACTTACAATATCTCCAACTATGGCAATAGTTTTTCCTTTAACCTCACCATCAAAGTGTTCTATCATCGTAAAGAGGTCAAGCAGTGCTTGGGTAGGATGCGCATAGTTCCCAGCGCCTGCGTTGATGACGGATGTGGTCTGCATATCTGCGAGTATCTGTGGTGTTTCATTTTTTGAATGACGTACGATGATGCCGTCTGGTTCCATAGCACAAAGGTTTGCAAAGGTGTCTTCTAGGGTTTCACCTTTTTTTCCAGAGCTTCTAGAAGGGTCTAAATGTACGACAGAAGCACCCAAACGCTTCGCGGCTACTTCAAAAGAGCTACGTGTTCTCGTACTTGCTTCAAAGAAAAGGGTAATGAGCAGTTTGTCATGTAAAAGTTGAGGTGGGCGTTGTGCTTTAAAATTTTTTGCATCATGAATAAGTTGGCTTATTTGAGCATCAGAAAGGTTGTTTGTGTCTACGAGGTGCTGCATAGGTATCCTTGGTGGAATAATTGAACCCTTTGATAAACCTAGGCGTTCACAACATCTCTAGCTTTTGTCTAGGCTAGGCACTCTTTCGCAGTCCTAGCCGTAGCTAAGTCAAGAAAGAGTAACAACGCATAGGCGAAAGCTAGTGATGCCCGTAGGGTGGGCTTTGCA
>CAZQOC010000106.1:0-5488 GCA_964594745.1 uncultured Sulfurovum sp. | reverse complement strand
TGTCAAAATGTCTTGTCTAAATTTATCAAGAGGGGAGCGTATGGCGTAGTATGCCCAGCGACCTTTGCGTTCTACTTTGAGAAATCCTGCATCTTTGAGAATCTTGAGGTGGCGTGAGATACGAGACTGTATCATCTCAAAGGCAGACTCTATGTCACAGACACACACCGCACCGTTTTCATTGATAAATCGTAATATTTTAAGTCGGGTTTCATCATTAAGCGCACCCACTGTTTGTAAAAAGTTTTCCATAAGGTAGTGTATCGTAAAATGGAATAAGTATCAAGATATATTGATGTAAGGAGTTATGATGTTTTCTGTTAAGCCTGTGAAAAATGATGAAACGTATGAGACAGGGTGTTGCACCCCTCAACCTAAAGGAAAAGTGGCGTGTCCAAAATGTAATGAAAAAGCTAAAGGTGTTCTAGGTAAGACAGTAGAGCACCTAGTTACAGATGAAGCAAAAGTAAAATTATCGTGTTTTGATGGTTTTTACTACTGTAAAACACCTAGCTGTGAAGTGGTCTATTTTAGAAATGATGAGATACTCACTCAAAATGACATGAGTGTCGTGGTAGGACTCAAAGAGGGTGCATCACCAGCGACAACATGTTACTGCTTTGACTGGACAAAAGAGAAAATACGCGCACAACTTCAAGAGACAGGTGAGACCAATGCGCTTGAAGACATCAAAGCCAAGATGGAAGATCCTGGATGTTCCTGTGAGATACTCAACCCCAGTGGTGGGTGCTGTTTGGGGGATGTAAGTAAAGTAATTAGGGATCTAAAGCTATCACTTAAAGTCTGATGGCTGTACCAACACCTACATTGCCATGTACACGACCATCTGAACCTACTTGGACAGTGGAACCAACAAATCCAGAGTTTCCTATGGGGATACCTCCTCCTACACCTACACTAGAATAACAGCCTTGTATACAAAAGGCTGTACATATTAAGAATATATAGACTTTCATGGTTCTCCTTTTTTATCATTATAGCAGGTTCTCATGTTTCATTTGAGAATTCTACTTGCATAATCGAAAAGTTTAGATTACAATACATAAATTAAAGGAGGGCTGTATGATACAGAGTAAAGCATTTAAAAGTTTTTATCAGAGTGAATCTGCTGGTGGTATATTATTGATGATAGCTGCTTTTTTGGCTATGGTGATTGCCAATTCTTCTTTGGAAGTTTATTATCAAAAATTGATAGACTTACCTATAGCGATTAAGGTAGGTACTTTTGAGATTGCTAAACCTCTTTTATTGTGGGTCAATGACGGCTTGATGGCGCTCTTCTTCCTTGCGGTAGGACTCGAACTCAAAAGAGAAATCATTGAAGGGGAGCTTTCCTCTCCCAAAAAGATAGTGTTGCCATTTTTTGGTGCGGTAGGAGGGATGCTTTTTCCTGCATTGATTTATATCTTTTTTAATCATCATGATGAAACAGCGATGGCAGGTTGGGCAATCCCTACGGCTACAGATATCGCTTTTGCGTTAGGTATATTAATGTTATTAGGAAAGCGTGTACCTTTGGCTTTAAAACTTTTTTTAACAAGTTTGGCTATTTTTGATGACATGGGTGCAGTGTTGATTATTGCTTTTTTCTATTCAGAAAATATCTCTTTGTACGCACTTGGTATCTCTGCGATGATGGTAGTTATATTGTATATTATGAACAAACAAGGCGTAATCCAAATCACCACCTATGGGATTGTGGGTGTACTATTATGGATAGCCATATTAAAGTCAGGGGTGCATGCGACATTGGCTGGGATTATCCTCTCTTTTTTTATCCCTTTGCGACCTAGTCAAAAAGAAGAACGTTCTCCACTCAAACAGCTTGAAGCAGATTTGGATCAATCTATTACTTTTATTATTTTGCCTCTTTTTGCTTTTGTCAACAGCGGTATATCTTTAGAAAATGTAAGTATCTCCTACATGACTCATCCCATTCCTTTGGGTATCTTTTTAGGACTTTTTTTAGGGAAACAATTTGGTATTTTTATTTTTTGTTATGTTGCGGTAAAGTTGAAAATAGCTGAACTTCCTCCATTGATTAACTGGAAAATACTTTATGGTACGTCTATTTTGGGTGGTATAGGGTTTACGATGAGTCTTTTTATCTCATCATTATCTTTTGAAAAAACAGAAGTAAATCTTCTGTTTGATGAGCGATTGGGTATTATGATAGGGTCTATTTTGTCTGCTGTTGTAGGCTATATGGTTTTAAAATACAGTTTACGTGACTATGCAAACTAGAGAACTTCTAAAGTATTTTTGACCTTATTTTCCTCTATATAAAAGTAAAAACAGTCCCAAGGAAACAGCCGATACAAGGATGATAGATGCCCCAGAAGTCAAATCATAGGTATAGGAGAACCAAAGTCCTACCAGTGTAAAGAGTGTAGCGATGGTCCCGGAGATAAACATCATAGAAAAGAGAGAACTGGAGAGTTTCTCTGCGATATAGACGGGGATGGTAAGCATGGCAATAACCAAGATGAGTCCTACCACTTTAATAGAAATAACTACCGTGAGCGCAGAGAGTATGAGGGTGAGTGTATAGAAAAAGCGTACATTCACACCACGCAGTCCTGCATACTCAGAGTCATAAGAGACTGCCAAGATATCTCTATATCGAAGTGTCACAACCAGTAAGATGAGCACAAGTAATGCAGCCATAAAGTACAAATCACTGCTACTTACTGCCAAAATGGAGCCAAAGAGATAGCTCATAAGGTCTACATTGTATCCAGGGGTGAGGTCTACGAAGATGACACCTATCGCCATACCAACCGCCCAGATGAGTCCGATGAAGGTATCTATGCGGTGGCGTTTTTTGAGTGTCAATACGGCTATAAGTACTGCAGCACCTACGGCAAAGAGTGAAGCTCCCAGGAAAATAGGGAGTCCCAAATAGACAGCTAAGCCTATCCCACCGTAAGAGGTATGGGCAATACCCCCTGCTAGAAATACCATACGGTTGACTACAATGAGTGAGCCTATGATACCAGCGGCAAAACTGACGAGTAGTCCTGCGAGCAGGGCATGTTGCATAAAGTCAAACTGTAGTGCTTCTGTCATGGTTTGAGCCTCCATTGAGGTTTTTCTTCTTCACAAGTGTGACAATTGTCGCTTCCTAGCATCTGAAGCAGTTCTATTTCACAGAAGTGATCTTCATTGCCATGGGTATGGAACGTAGATTTTTTGTCTGAGATGTCATGATAAGAGAGTGTTTTATTGATATGGGCTGCCTTGTTTGCATACTCCAGTATGACTGAGATGTCGTGACTTACGACAATGATAGTAATCTGTTCATTCAGTACCTTTAGCAGATCATAAATTTCACGTTGTCCTTTGATGTCTATGCTGGACGTAGGTTCATCAAGGATAAGTATCTGAGGATGGGCACAGAGCGCACGGGCTATCATGACACGTTGGCGTTGTCCACCTGAGAGAGAGCCTATCTTGGTTTGTGCGTAATCTTGCATACCTACTTGTTCGAGCGCACCCATGGCACAGGCAATTTCCTCCTCTGCATACCCAAAAAGAGGACGTTTCCCACCCACATGTCCCATCAGTACTACTTCAATGACTTTAATGGGGAAATCCGTATTGACATTGGTATTTTGTGGTACGTAGCCTATCTGATTCAAACTCTTTTTAGGAGCAAGACCCAGTACTTTAATGCTACCTTGTTTTGCAGTGTTGATACCCAGTATGAGCTTAAGCAGCGTAGATTTTCCCCCACCATTTGGCCCGATGATAGCAAGGAAATCTTTTGCATCTACGCTAAGATTGATATTTTCTAAAACCTTATCTTTTTCATAGGAAAAAGAGAGGTTGTTTATCTCAATTACATGCATGTAACTCTCTGCTTAAATGGTGTGAACCAAGTCTTATATTAGAAAATATGTATAATGTTTGGGGTAAAAAAATAAGTATAAATATATGCATAAATGGATTATAGCAAAATTGTGATGATAAGCCCAAATAACGAAATAGTAATTTAACATTACAAAGATTACAAGAATTCTATTTCGTTATTGGGGTAAGACACTATAAAAAAAGTTGGTTATAATAATAAAGCTCGATAATTTGTTTAATGATTGTATGAAAGGTTCCTATGTTTGAGTATGAGAGAAGAACACACAGTGATATATCATTTCATGAAGATGAAGTAAAACTTGCAAAAACAATGATGGATAAGCTCAGAACAACGGTAGAGTTTTTGTATTATTTGATGGATCATAGAGGAAAAATGTCTTTTACGATGATTATGATTTCTGCAGATGATTTAAAGTTAGAACATTTACTTCAAAAGTGGAAACGTAAAACAGATGTACTTATCGAGATAGATAACATTAACAATGTTTATGTCATTATCTGTCAGGCTACAGATAAAGAGGGTGGGCAAAAGTTTGCTGAAATTCTGATGTCCAATATCAGCATGCATGGAGGTACAGTAACCTACTGTGTAGAAGCCGAGTTGACGAGTACGAAACATAGCATACAAGAAGTGATTTTTAATATGGTAGAAAAATATATTTATATAAAGCAAGAAAAAAAATCTAATCAAGTATTTTTTACTAAATTTCAAGAAAAAGTCAAAAAAGAAAATGAATTCAGAGATGTGATGTATCACAACAGTTTTTAAGAAAGTAAACGGAGGGTTATGAAAGTATTATTTTATGCTGTAAGTTGTATGGCTATATTGATTACCTTTATGGAGAGTACCTCTAGTATCGCTAAAAGTTTTATGTGGTTTGCCGTTTCTCCTTATATTGTGGTATGTTATCTTATTTATATAGCAAAGCATCAAACGGCTTTTCTTACTGCAGCAGCTGTGACACTTTTCATTGTTTTGGTAGGCTTGTATTTTTTGTTAGATACGACATACATGGATCGAAACTTAGGCGATAAGTTTTCATTTTTATTTATACCTCTTTGGCAATGGACAATGCTTATTGTGTCTGGCTTTGTAATCTATCTTAGTAATGATAAACAAAATAAAGAAACCCCATGACGTATGAAGAAAAAATAAATAAAGCAAAAGCCAGACTAATGTTAGAACATCCATACTTTGGTACAGTAGCTTCTTCTTTACAGTTAGAAAAAAACAATGACATTTTGACTTTTTCCAGTAATGGCAGTGTAATGCGATATAACTCTGAATATCTGGATAGACTCACTGTGGATGAAGTAGAGTTTGTCATGGCAAATGGTGCGATGCATGCTGTCTTGCAACATCAAGACCGTGTCAATGAACGTACCAAATGGTTATGGCAGACGGCTACTGATTATGTGGTGAATGCCATGTTGGTCAAAAACGGTATGAAACTTCCTCAGTATGCTTATTATGAAGAGAAGTTTGAAGGTATGTATGCAGAGGAGATATATGATCTCTTGCGTGCAGAGATGATGGATAATTCTGACCATAGTATGGAACAAGAGACAGAGCAAATAACAGACTCTGATGATG
>CAZQOC010000105.1:0-5534 GCA_964594745.1 uncultured Sulfurovum sp. | reverse complement strand
CATTTTTCCTACAATATGGAAAAATCCTATCACATATTCATTGACGAATGAACCTTCAGCATTTAAGCCCAATAAATTGATTGCCAATCCAACAATAATACCTAACCCCATCCCAATTAGGACTTTAGTCGTTAAGGACATCTTTTTTTCTGTAGCCATTTTACTCTCCTTTTTCTTTGAATTAAAAATGTATTTAATCTTAATAAGCCAACCTATCTTGGCTTATCAAGATAAATAGTGTATAAAGCAAGAAAAATCTTGCTTTATATGATTAAAAGTTTATATAGTAAGTGACTCTAAAGTCATCTCTATCTTCTCTTGTTGAAACATCTGTTTGGTTTTTAAGCGAATATCGTATTCTAAGTTTAGAATAATCATTGATTGTATATTTTCCATCAAAGTTAAACTCTGTGAAATCATCTACAGTGTTTCCTTCATCTGCTGAGACATCTGCATACCCGAACTTCAGGCTAAGTCCATCCATAGGATGAATAATAAGCTGTCCTGCGATACCTGTGCTTGCTTCATAAGGACCATATCCTTGTTGCCAATCTGTATACATCGGTCCTGATTCAAATGCTTGAAATTGATTGTCTGAGATTTTGTCATACATTACTGCAATATCAAACATACCAAATGATGTCCCTACTTTTGCACCCATCAGTGTACCATCATCTTGTGCTGCATCAAAATATGAATTTGTCCCATACTGTGCTTTGATATAGGTTTTATTACCAAATGGTAAATTATATTTTGCATCTAGGTAGGTATAGACTTCTCTTGCCACTGCACCCCCAGCTGAATTTGTATCAGACAATGTTTTAACATACTGACCACGAAGTGATAAATTCTCAATACTTTTATTGCTAAAAGATATATATGCCAATCCATCTTTACTTGTTTTGTTATCTGTAAAGCCATTATCTCTTGATGTAAATCCTGAATATCTATCTACAAAACCAACTTCAACCATGGTATCTGGAATATCTTTATTTCTAAGGATTGCTGCTTCATAAACAGAAGGTAACAATCTCAAGTCATGCCCTTGTATAAGAGGAGTAGACAACTGTTGGCGACCTACTTTTAGCATCGTGTTTCCGATATCATACTGAACATATGCCTCACCAAGAAATGCTACATCTCCATAAGCTCTGTGACCTGCACTGTCTTTAGTGTTATCCAGCATACTTGCACCAGCTGCATCAATTCTGTCAAAGACAGAACCCAATTTATGGTTTCCGTAATAGGCTAAACCAAACTTAAGTCCATAATATGGTGCACTTTCATATTTTAAAATCCCACCGGCCGTAAAAGTTGACGAATTTGGTTTTCTGTCTATGCCTTTTGCATCAGAATCTTCATCATCATACCCTCTGTCAAAATAGAATACTCTCATTTTTCCTGTGAACTTACCATTTTTAAGCGCATCCCCAAAACTTCCTGTATCTACAGCTGGTGCTGCTTCTACAACCATCGGTTCTACAGGTACAATAGTGCCTCCTGCCATAATCATTGTTGATGCTACTACTGATAGCAATACACTTTTTTTCATTTTCCTCTCCTTGTTTTTGATTCATTTTTTACATAAGCTGAATTTTATAATTATAATATTGTAGCATAAAAATGGCTGTAGACTGTAGTCGTTTTGTAACCTAGAACTTTTCTAGGTCTATAGAAAGCTATAGTTTAGAGTGGGAGAGTGAAATACTTTTACTTCATGAACAGAACTAAATCCTCTTAAAAAATACAGTAAGAAGATATCATTAGTAATATTCGTACTATGGAATATATGATTAAAAACCCTAGTTAATCCATACGAACTAACTGCGCATCACCATACAACAATACATCTTTAATGACTGATTTTTTAATAAATCCATCTTTAGCCACAGCCAATAAAATATCACCTTTTTTCTTTCTAAAATTCTTTTGCACAATGAGTGCTTTAGCATACAAAGTTGCACCAGAACCCAAGTCTTTTTTATAAGAAGCATTTTTTGCATCACTTGGCACAGTGATTTGCACTTTACCCTTTTGCTTTTCTAATCCTACTGCTTTAAAAATATATTTTTTACCTTTTTTCTTAATGGCATGCCCCAAATTAAAATAAAGTGTCAATAAATCATCTTTGGCATAAAAAGAGAGTCGTTTTGTTGTATCTTCAACCAATTTACCTTTAAGCCATTTTCTATAACGCTTTGTAACATACTTGCCTTTATGGTGTATGTTGTAGACTTTACTCGTGACTTTGTCTTTCTTTCTACTTGTCATCTGGTACATATCACTCACCATGAGTCCATGTTCCATATGCCCTTTTGAGACATAACGTTCAGTTTGTCCTCCCATGAGCACTTTAGCAAGTCCTGCAAGTTTCACTGTGGTATCTATCTGATAGGTTTTTTTATTTTGTGACAGCTTGTTCTTGATAGTACCCACAGTACCAAATATCCCAAAAGTTGCTTTATAGTTTAACTGTGTAACTTTAGCACTTGCAAAATCACCTAACAATAAAAACAGACTACTTGCTATTAAAATTTTTTTAATCATTCATTATCCTTTATCGCTAACGAAATTTATACCAAATTCTACTATAATTATGTGAATAAATTGTGTGGAGACTTAAATATGCCAATCACAGATGCAAATATTACCCAAACCAAAGCCCTCAATGTCATTGATGGTTTAGATATGAACTTGGATCACACTGTACAAACCATTCTTGCTCCTTTTTATAACAGGTTTCCTGTTTTGGCAGAAAGTCTTTTGGGTATTCCTTTGGGTAACTTACTCGCAGCGATTTTAGTGTTGCTGATATTTTTAGGTTTGCGCCGTTTTTTTACCTATATCATGATGGAAACATTGCAAAAACTTGCCAAATATACAGAAACATACTATGATGACAAAATCATATCGGCACTCAAAGGTCCTGTAAGTTTTGCTTTTATTGTCATAGGTCTTCACCTCTTTTTTGCACTCATATTTTGGGAAACAGAAACCATAAAAAATATTCTCAATACCCTTATTGTCTTTGATATTTTCTGGGCTATTCTTGCCATTGCACAGGCACTTAGAGGTGTTTTTCATGCGACCACGGCTAAATTTCACTCAGATCTTTCCAAAGAGATGGGTGACTTCATACTTAAAATAGTCAAAATCCTCATAGGAGGGCTAGGTCTGGCCGCTATGCTTCAGGTATGGGGCATCAATGTTACAGCACTCATCGCCTCACTAGGGCTTGGAGGTCTAGCCTTTGCACTGGCAGCTAAAGACACAGCCTCTAACCTTTTTGGCTCCTTTGCCTTGCTCGCTGATAAGTCCATACGTATAGGCGAATGGATAAAAGTAGGAGAGACAGAAGGTGTGGTGGAAGATATAGGTATGCGTACTACCAAGATACGCTCTTTTCAAAAATCACTCATCACTGTCCCTAACCAAATCATTGCCAATACCCCTATAGAAAATTTTTCCCGTCGGGGTATACGACGTATTAAGATGAATGTGGGACTCACCTATGGCACCACTAAAGCACAGATAGTCACTATTGTACAAGAGATAAAAGAGATGTTACATAACCATGAAGGGATTTCCCAAAAAGATACACTTTTGGTTAATTTTGAGTCTTTCGGGGACTCCTCTTTAAATATCTTTATCTATACTTTTACCTCTACGGCAAATTGGGATAAACACTTAGCTATTAGAGAAGATGTGCATTTTCAAATTATGCAGATAGTAGAAAACAACAAATCTAGTTTCGCTTTTCCTTCTCAAAGTATTTATGTTGAAAAAATGGCTAATGAAAAAAGTGTATAATACATAAAAAAGAGGTAATCGATGCAACTCTTCAAATTTTTCATGGGTATTATACTTGTAGAACTTGTGACGGCTGTACTCTTCTACCTTTCATCTGGAAATTTAGAAGGCACTGGTCTACTCCAACTCATCGTACCTCTACTTTTCATAGCCTTGATTTTAGCCTTTTGGTTTAACTCTATGGCTGGACACAGCAAGAAAGACACCGTAGAAAAGATGAAAGACTCCTTCGCCAAAGAGCGTGAAGACATTCGTGTTAAAGCAGAAAAGAACATTGCCCGTGAAGCCAAAGCCACCCATGCCAAAGCCAACTTCAAAGTAGGTGCTGCCTTTGCAGGTGTACTAGGTGTTGGTGCACTCTTTGTCTTCGCCCAAATGATGACCGCCGCCCTACTCACCCTCACCGCCGCTGGTGGCGCAGCCACAGGCTACTACTACCGAGGCAAACGTCTGGCAAAACGTGAAGCAGCGTTGAAGCAGTTGGAGGTGATTGATGTAAAGGCTATCGAGTCTAAATAGCTAATATTTTCCTTTAGAGTTATCTTTCACATTGATAAGTACTTTGATATGCTCTTCTACTTCTACTAACTCATCTTGTAACCTCATCACTTCAAAGATGTCTTTGTAGGCAAACGGTGACTCATCCAGGGTATTTTCATCTACCGTACCTGTAATACCTTGCATTGAAGTTTTGAAATCTTCCAAGGTGACATTGGTTCTAGCTTTTTTTCGACTCATCACGCGTCCTGCTCCGTGAGAAGAAGAGTTGAGTGCCTCAGCATTACCTTTGCCTATGACCACGAACGAGCCATCGCGCATGTTCCCTGGTATCACCCCTCTCATACCAAGCTCTGCATGGGTTGCACCTTTTCGGTGTATCCACTCTCCGCTTGCTTCATCGTAGTCTGCATGGTTATGATTGCGGTTAATAAAGCATCTTTCATCATCTGCATCAAACAGATAATTCCCACCCATGATGTCATTCATCGCTTCATGGATACGTGCTATCATCAGCTTTCTGTTCTCCAAAGCAAAGTTCAATGCGAAGTTTTGATCCATGATATACTCTTTGCCCAATGTACTATTAACATCCAGTCCACATATCTCTTTGATGTCATCAGGTCTTATCTTTTTGTTGATGTCTAACATTTGTTTGTGTTTGAACTTTAACAACGCTTTTTCAAACCCTTCAGGATTATTTTCTTTAAAGCCCACATTACGTTGGCTAAACTCATCGAGTCTTGCTAAAAGTTCATCTTCTTGGTCATGTTTTTCTAAAAATGCCTGTATCATATAGTGAGAGGCTATCTTGTGTCCAAAACCACGTGAGCCTGAGTGTATCACGATCCACGCTTTTTCATCTGCGCCATACCCTACTTCTATAAAGTGATTACCACCTCCTAGTGTTCCCAGTTGCTTTAATCCCGTGCTATTTAATATAGACGCTGCAAATGGGGTAAGTGGCAAATCAGTTTTTAATGGCTGATGATTTTTATGTTTACGTGAACCTAAAGGTATGCGCTCCATAATGGAATTATATATCTCTGTTGCATGGGTTTCTACTTCTGTCTTGGTGTAATCCGTCTTATACGCACACATCCCACACCCAATGTCAAAGCCCACAAACTGAGGCACCACCACATCTTTGGTCGCACACACAGCACCTATGGGCATAGTGTACCCAGCATGAGCATCAGGCATCAACGCCCCACGTGTCACATAAG
>CAZQOC010000104.1:0-5594 GCA_964594745.1 uncultured Sulfurovum sp. | reverse complement strand
GGTCTATCATGTCTCAACCTCTTTTAGAAGCAAACAATATTTCACATAGTTTTGATACCTTACTTTTTTCAAATGTAAACTTGTCTTTGAGCTCTTCGCAAAGTGCGTCAATAGTTGGGCGTAGTGGTTCGGGAAAGTCTACTTTGCTACATATTTTTTCTACGTTTATTAAACCAGATGAGGGGTCAGTAAAACTTTTTGGGAAAGAGCTTTATACACAAAGTGATGCAGCAATAGAAGCATTACGTCGCTATGATATAGGTATTATTTTTCAGTTTCACTATCTCTTCAAGGGAATGACTGCTATGGATAACATAGATGTAGCCTCCATGCTTAGTGAAGAAGCCATCGATGAAGCTATTTTGGAGAAACTAGAGATAAAAGAACTCATGCATCAGCGTATTGGTGATCTCTCTGGTGGGCAGCAGCAGCGTGTTTCTATTGCTAGAGTGTTAAGTAAAAAACCACGTATCATTTACGCAGATGAACCTACAGGAAATTTAGATAAAGAGACAGCTGATCTTGTGATGGATGTACTCTTGGACTATACCAAAGAAACAGGTGCAGGGCTACTCTTGGTCACACATGACATTAACATGGCAAGACGTTGTGACCACATTTATAAACTAGAAGATAAAGTCTTAAAAGAGGAAGTATGAATATAGATGTAGGACATGCAGTCTATACTATTGCGATGATACTTTTAGCATTTGTGGCTGCACTGGTTATTACTAAAACGATTGGTAAATATACATCAAAAGAGGATGAAGAAGAGCGTTAAACTCTCCTATTGGTTTATTTTGCCTGAGCGATAAGCACACCCTCTAAAAGTTTATCTATATCTCCATCCAAAATAGCATCTACATTGGTGTAAGGAATGTTTGAACGGGTATCTTTGACTTGTTGGTAGGGTTGGAGTACATAAGAGCGTATTTGGTGCCCCCATCCTATCTCTGACTTTTCTACACCATCAAGGGCCGCTTGCTTTTTCGCCATTTCATACTCAAAAAGACGAGATTTGAGCATCTTCATGGCTGAGGCTTTGTTTTTGTGTTGGCTTCTGTCATTTTGACACTGTACGATGACGTTAGTAGGGATATGGGTGATACGGATGGCAGAATCTGTGGTATTGACATGTTGTCCTCCTGCACCACTTGAACGGTAGGTATCGATACGTATATCTTTGTCCTCTATGACAATGTCTATGTCATCATCTATCTCTGGTGAAACCATGACGGAAGTAAAAGAGGTATGACGTTTGGCATTAGAATCAAAAGGTGAGATACGCACAAGTCTATGGATGCCGTTTTCTACTTTTAAATACCCATAGGCATTTTCGCCTTTAACGATAAATGAGACATCTTTAATCCCTGCTTCTTCACCTGCTTGGTAGTCTAATGTCTCTACTTTAAATCCATGACGCTCTGCCCAACGCAGGTACATACGGTAAAGCATACTTGCCCAGTCTTGAGACTCTGTACCTCCCGCACCAGGGTGTATGGAGACGATGGCATTGTTCCCGTCATGTTCCCCTGAGAGCATCATCTGTACCTCTAGGGCATTAGTGGATGCTTGGAGATTTTCGGCATCATCGTAGAGCATTTCAAGTGTCTCTTCATCTTTTTCTGATTTTGCCATCTCGAAGTAATCTACTGCATCAGTGACTGCATCGTTAGCATTATTAAATGTTTCTAAAATGCGTTCTGTTTTTGTTTTTTCCTGAGAGATTTTTCCTGCATGCTCAGCATCATTCCAAAAATCTTGATCTTGTTGCATCTGTTCAATCTCATCTAGCCTTGCTTGAAGTGCATCAGGCTTGACAATATTTTTTATGTTGTCCATTTTAATGCTAAGTGATTTAAGTAATTCGCTGTATTCGTATGCATCCATAGTAAAACCTATATATATTTTGGTAAAATTTTACCAAAAACTAGCAAAATAGAGGGTTAGCGATGATTATAGCACGTACAATAGAAGCGCTGCAAGAAGCCAAGAAGACACTATCTGGAAGTATAGGTTTTGTACCAACAATGGGGGCATTACATCAAGGACATCTCTCTCTCATACAACAAGCAAGAAAAGAAAATGAGCATCTCATTGTCTCCATCTTTGTAAATCCTACACAGTTTTTAGAAGGTGAAGACCTTGATGCTTATCCACGTAAAGAAGAAGCCGATAGTAAAATTTGTGAACTTGCTGGTGTAGACATACTTTTTATGCCCACAGTAGATGCCATGTACGAAGAAGATGAACTGTGCATCGGTGCACCTGCTATTCGTGGTTATGTGCTAGAAGGAGAAAAACGTCCAGGACATTTTGACGGCATGCTTCAAGTAGTGATGAAACTCCTTAACTTAAGTGGGGCGACCAATGCCTACTTTGGTAAAAAAGATGCACAGCAACTTGCACTCATTTGTCAAATGGTAAAAAATTATTTTTTAGATGTGAACATCGTCCCTTGCGAGATAGTGCGAGATGAAAAAGGTTTGGCACTCAGTTCACGCAATGCCTACTTAAGCACAGAAGAAAAAGAACGCGCCTTGTGCCTTTCTCGTTCACTCAAACGTGCTACAAAGTTGGTTATGGCAGGTACCTTAGATGTTGAAACAATTCAAAAAGAGATGCTAGAAGTCTTACGTGAGGCAGATAGTGTAGAGTATGTTGCCATTGTCAGTAGAGAGTTTAAAGCATTAAATACAGTGGAGATAGGAAACACAATTATACTTGTCGCTGCTTGGGTAGGAAAACCACGATTGATTGACAACCTTTGGATTTAAAACAAATCCTCAAAAAGTTCATTGGCTGATTTTTGCTTAGCAGGTTTTTTCTGAGTGGTTTTTTTGCTTGTTTGTATATCTATTTTAGGTTTTGGCTTCTTTTTTAGTTTTGTTTTTTTCTTGAGATTAAACAGTGATTTAATCGATTGTTTTTTGGGTTTAGTTGATTTTTTTACTTTTTTACTCTTAATGATTTTTTCTTTTTTGTGCGTACTTATTGTAGGAGCAGGTGTTGTTGGCTTAGAAGCAGTGACATCCTTTTCTTTGTTGCCATAAAAACTACTCTCTTTGTCTTCTTGTATCATCTCTTTTGGATCTGGTTTTAGGTAGCCTTGTTCGACCAGTATTTTAGTAATATTTTTAAAGGTAGGCACAGCAGACTGTGACGCAAAATATTTATGATATTTTTTTGCTTTAATGACCAAGACACCGATGGTATATTTATTGCCTTGCTTGTCATTGGCAAAACCATAAAAACTACTATGATATTCACGTACATAATGCCCATGTTTGGCAATGTGTGCTGTACCTGTTTTTCCTCCTATTTCGAGTCCAGGATATTGGGCTTTTACTCCAGTACCGCGCTTGACAACTTCTAGTAAAATATTATGTATTTGATTGGCAGCTTTTTTACCTACGGCTTGGGTATTTCCCATTTTTGGTTTAAGGGTATAGCGTTTACCTTTTCTGTCTCCCAAATAATCAACAATACGTGGGGTTACGGCTACCCCGTCATTGTTAAATGCAGAGTAGGCTTTAAAAAGTTGTGCAAAAGTAACAAGCATTCCGTATCCGTAAGATGAGTTGGCTCTATGCATTTTATTATTGAGCAGATGTAAAGGTTTGAGTTGCCCTGGTAAATCACGAGAAAGGTCTAATCCTGAAGGTTTGGCTATACCAAAGTTGAGTAATCCATCTCTGAACTCTTCTCCTGTTAGTCTCCATGAGATTTGGGATATCCCAACATTAGAAGAGTGAACGATGATATCTGTGGCAGTGAGAGAATCAAACTTTTCATCATCTGTAATGGTACGCTTTTTACCGATTTTAAGTTTTCCATTATAGGTGTTGAACCATGTGTTTGGTGTAACCACTTTATGATCTAATGCGATGGCAAGAGTAAGTGGCTTCATCACAGAACCTGCTTCATAAGGATACTCAGAGAACTTAGGGTTGAGTGCGGCAATGTCTTGTTGTCGAATGTGTGCAGGGTCATAACGCTGCGTACTTGCAAGGGAAAGGACTTTTCCTGTTCTACTCTCCATTACACCCACAAGTATCTCATCTGCATCAATGCTTTTTTTCATAGCATCTATCATAAGCTCAACCCTACGCTGAAAGGACAAAGGAATGTTAAGATGCAGATCAAGTCCATCAACACGATTTAGGTTGATACTGTTTTTATCATGAATGACCGCACCGAGCACATCACGTTTTCCCTTAAAATACCCATCTTTTTTAGATGTAATGTGTTCATTATAGTTACGTTCAAGCCCTTTTTTCCCTTCAGGTCGGGTGTAGTGACCATCACTCTTTTTACCCACATATCCAAGTATAGGACTCATCACATCATGAAGAGGAAACCGTCTGCTTTCACCATTTTCAATAATGTCAAGACCAAAGAGTACATCAATCCCTGAACGGGTTTTGATGGAGCGAAATACCCCAAGTCTACGGAGCTTTATGGCCAGAGATTTTAGCTGCATGGCTGTACTTGAGTTGATAGTCTTTGAAAGAATGATATTGCTCTGTATGGCTTGACCTTTACGGTTTTTAAACTTAGCGCGTAATACTTTTTCTTCTATGCCACTATAGATAGAGAAAAGTTTTATAAATACTTCTTTCATCGAAGGCTTGATGCTTGCCCCTCGTATCACCGCTTGATATGTTTTTTGTGAATTACTCAGTGTATAGTGATCTGCAGAAATAATAGCCCCACGAAATGAGCGGTCGTGAATGATTTTATTGTGTGAAGGGATTCTGCGTTCAGTGGAGATGGTTTTTAAAATGGAAGATAAAAAAATACCCATAGCAAGTACTAAAAGTAAAAAAAGAATGCTAATCTTGTATTTTCTTTGATGTATTGCTTTGTTTTGTATGCTTTGCTTCATTATTTTCCCTCATTGATATGTGATTTTATCAAAGTTATCTAATAAATCTGATAAAATACTAATTAATATTATAAAACAAAAAAGAGAAAGAGACTAGCAACATGATAGATAAGCCACTTTTAGCTGCTGTAATAGCACTTCTAACCCTCTCTTTAGTAATGGATTATTCTCTTTCAACATTTACTGTACTGCATTTTCATTATTCTGATTTTCATTTTTTTATACGTCAAAGTATGGCAATTTTGATTGGTTTTGTGACGATGGTTATTTTGAGTAAGTTAGATCCTGATAAATGGTTTCATAGAGTTGGGCTGATGTTGTTCTTTAGCTTTTTCCTTTTGATGATAGTGATGCAGTTCCTTCCTGCGTCATTGGTCAATGCTGTAGGGGGTGCAAAACGGTGGATTCATGTGGGTCCTTTGTCCATCGCTCCTGTAGAGTTTTTTAAAGTAGGGTTTGTTTTCTTTTTGGCATGGAGTTTTTCGCGCAAATTACTACACAAAGAGAAGATGGGATTTCTTGAAGAGATACGTACATTTGCCCCTTATATTTTTATTTTTCTTGTAGCAGTAGTGATTATTGCCGTGTTTCAAAAAGACTTGGGACAAGTGGTGGTACTGGGTGCGACATTGATGGTACTTTTTTTGTTGATAGGTTCTTCTTTAAAATTCTTTTTTACCATGCTTTCAGGTGTGTTTATCGCTTT
>CAZQOC010000103.1:3910-5608 GCA_964594745.1 uncultured Sulfurovum sp. | reverse complement strand
ATGAGCCAATTCATCCCGCCATGTCCCATGAGTGCAACACTCTGTTCCTTTTGTGCTAAAGTTGCCAAATATTTGGCAGCTTTGTCTGCTCTGACTTTAGAAGCTTTAAGACTGCTGCTTTCTTTCCCTAAACCTACTAGCATCATAAATCGCAACACCACAAGCCACTGACGTGGGTAGAGTTTAATATAGGGTATCTTACCCAGCGGTACCTCTGCCTCATCAAAAAGGCTCTCTTTTTCACTCACTTCCACACCTACCAAAGCAAGCGAATCATGTGTACGAGAAAGTGTGCTTGCTACGATAACCGTTGCATCTTGTATTTGATTTATGACGTTACTTTGAGGTAGAGTTTTATCTATGGGTGCAACATTATAGTGTTCTACCCACCCAGGCACTTCTGAAGCATAGAGTTTTTGATCTTCCTCGGCTAAGACTTTGGCGTGTCTTATGAGTGTGATAGTCATACACTCTCTTTCAAATCTGGAAAATTCTCTACCATTTCTCTATAGCAACTGTTTTTCATGAGCGCTTCAAGTACCACATCTAAAGGTTCGGCAAAAATGCCTTCCACATCATACTCATTCTTCCCAAGCGTAAAGGCAAGCTGTTCATGTGGTGGTTTAAACTGCGCATTCACCCCCTCTTTGTTACCTCGTGCATCCACTCTGTACCAGCCATACTCTTCTAAGTAAACAGCATTGAGTCCATGCAGACAGTAGATACCCTCTTCATACTCAGAACAGCTCAAACGCTGATAACACAGCCCCGTAGGAATGCCATTCGCCCGAAGCAGTGCTGCAAGCAGATGACTCTTGGCATAACACCACCCTGTTTTATATTTGAGTACATCCGATGCTTTGTAAGTCGTAATATCATCTTTATAGTCACCTGAATGGTGTATGTTATCACGCACATATTCAAAACAGTTTTGGGCTATCTGCACATCATTGTCACACTCTTTTGCCAAAACCTTGGCAAGTGCTGACACTTCAGGGTCTGTGTAGTCTATGATGTCTGAGGGTTCTAGGTATTTTTTCATAAGAGGATTATAGCAAAACTTTAGGGAACTTTCAAGGCATTCTCACAGGCAAATAATACACCACTTCAAACCGTTCATCTTCCTCTAAAAAATGGTTCTTTTTAAAGCGTGTGTATGAGGGGCTTGTGGTAGTCTCATAGCCACTTTGAGGTAGCCACTCATGGTATGCCCATTGTATAAGTTTGAGGATGTCACCATACTTTCCCTCTACTTCAAATGTCGCATACAAGCCTGCTGGTATGCTAAATGATGGTAAAGAGGTATTGACAAGATCAGCCTCTTCTTGCACTTCTACTGCTGCGACATAAAAACACTGCTCCAAAGGTGTGACAATGGGGTTATCATGGTAGATACCAAAAGATTGATAGTGTTCAATAGTATTCGTGTAGAGCCATGCTTGTAACTTCTGCCATACCTGTTTGACTTTAGGGCTGTAGCCTCTGTGTCGTATGTAGTAGAGTTGAGTAGATTTGGTCTTGACTATCTTTGCTTCAAGATGTTCAAACGACACCGTAGAGGCTGAAGCCGTAGGAGAACTCTGCAAGATGCTATCTGAGTAACGTTTGTACCCTCCTCTTCTCCAGACATTGGGCGTGACCACAAAACGCTCTTTAAAAGCACGTATAAACGAAGTTTGAGAGCTATACCCACACATA
>CAZQOC010000103.1:0-3810 GCA_964594745.1 uncultured Sulfurovum sp. | reverse complement strand
GTTTGGGTGGTGGTTTTCATCTTAAAACATAAAACTATTTACTAGTTTTGTAAAACTTATGGTCTTTATCTAAAAATACTACATAAAATGTATTCTTATCAAATTTAAAGGTACTACTCTCTTGTAGTTCATCATGATAACTATCAGGCACTACAAAGCCAATCAACCTAGGTTTGTTTTCTAAATGAATTCTACACCATTCTACTTCTAATGGAATATGTTTTGGCTCTGTAAAATCTGTATTAGTAGGAAAAGCACCATAATTTACAAAAACTGGATAAGTTCCTACTTGTTGAGTCTTCCAATGATTTAACGGAAATTTTGAATACTCTTTCAATTTATCTAAAAGCTTTACTAACTCTTCTTTTTCCCAATCTTCAAAATCTTGTCCTGCCTTATCATCATTTACAAAATATGAAAAATTAAACTTACAACGTCTAGCCAAATCGTTGGTATTAGTATTTAAAGAAATTTTAGGAATAGAATCTAAAAAAGAAGCTCTTTTACGGTTGCCTTTCTTAGCCATGTGATAGTATCCTTGGACGACCACCTATTTTATGAGAGTTATAGGCTGGCATAATAGACCTATCAGGTCTTAAAATATCTCCTGGTATCTCATCTAACCTATAAATATAACTCTCATTTTCTTCTTTATTAACAAAGACTAAACGATACTTCCCTAGTTTATCTATAACTTCTGAGTGATGGCTGGTCAAAATAAGTTGAGCACCATTTGTATTTTTTTCTTTATCTTCAAACAAATCAATAAGCATGAGAGATAAATCAGGATGCAATCCTATATCAAATTCATCGTAAGCTATCACTGAACCAAATTTAAGAGCTACCAAATAAGCACCTAACTGCCTATAAAGTAGTTGTGTACCATTAGATTCTTCAAAATATTGTAATTTATATATTTTATCTTCTACCTTATGATGAAATAATGGTTCATATGTTAATTCTTTTGTAATTTCATCTTCCAATTCTATAATTTCTATTTGTGTAATACCTGTATCAGCTTCATTTAAAAGGTTAGCAACTAAATTTAAAAGCTTTTTATCCTGAAAATAAAATTTAGTGGTATCTTTATATCCCAAAAAATGTTCATTATTTGTCATTTTTCCCATTAAATTTACGTTTGTTCCTATATTTTCAGAAAAATTATAAAATATGTCTAGTGCATTCACCCCATACTGATGAGCCAAACTAATTGTGGAAACATTATTTCTATTTATTTTTATAGTTTTTAATTCATCTAATTCATTAATACACTCTGTAATTTCTTCATTTTCTCTAATAAGCATTGTTGTCCATCGAGATTCTTTTCTAGAAAACATTTCTTTAAGTAGTACTTCTTGAGTAAATACAATCTCATATTTATATTCAATATTATCAATTTTAAAATGAATATAGAGTTCGATATTTTCTTCCAAATCAAAAAATGAATTAGCCAACATTCCTTCATTTGGTTGAAATTGAGAAAAAGAATCAAACATAAATGCTCTTATATATGAGAATGCACGAACAAGATTTGTTTTTCCTGAGGCATTCGCACCTTTTATACCAAGTACAGATAATACTTCATTTTTATGTTCCAAAGAGACATCAAAATCCTCTTTAAAAGAGTAGAAGTTTCTTCCACCAAAGCCTAATAACATATTGTTTCCTTGTAATTTATAAATAATTATAGCACACTTTAGTCCTCTTATATCATATTTTTGTCAAATATGTCAATTTAATTATTTTAATGTGTAGATTGTAAAATTTAAATTATTAGCAAAAATAGATAATATTACAAGCACTAAAAGTAAAGACTAAAACCCACAATCCCACTACAATAAAACTAAAAAAGCACACCATGAAACCTTCACTCAAACGCTCATTCATACGAGAGATACTAGAACACACCTCTAGTAATACCATCAGCTTCGCAGGAGGTCTGCCTGATGTTTCTCTTTTTCCGCACAAAGCACTGCAAACCTCTGCACAGAAAGCACTCGAAACCCCTGAGAGCCTACAGTATAGTACCTCTACAGGCTACGCACCACTCAAAGCATGCATAGCCAAGCTCTACAGTGACCGTGGGTTTGCGACGAGTAGTGAGAACATACTCATTACTTCTGGGTCACAGCAGGGGTTGGACATCATCTGTCGGTACCATAGTGGTACGTCTATTAGCATAGAGGAGCCTAGTTATTTGGGTGCTTTAAATATATTTAAATTAAATAATATGAATACTCATAGCGTAGCACTTGGAGATCATGGCATAGACTTAGAAAGCTTTAAAAACAGCATAACCCAAAGCACCCTAGCCTACCTCATACCCGACTTTCAAAACCCAAGTGGCACGTGCTATAGTGCCAAACATCGTACAGAAGTAGCCAACATACTCAAAGGTAGCGATGCATTACTCATAGAAGATGCACCCTATACAGAACTCTACTTCGATGAAGCGCATGAGAGCATAAGCCAGCACCTCCCCAAACAGAGCTACCACCTAGGCTCATTTTCAAAGATACTCGCCCCTGCACTTCGCATAGGGTGGATACGTGCCGATGCCCAGTTACTAGAGCCACTCATAGCCTACAAAGAAGCCATGGACTTACACACCTCTAGCATCACCCAGCGAATCGTCTCTGATTACTTAGAAGATAGCTCACATTTTGAAGCACATCTAGCGCAACTAAGAAGTACCTACAAAGAGAAGATGCTCTACTTTGCCAAACAGCTAGACCTACACCTACCCACCTTTGAATACACCCCACCCAAAGGTGGCATGTTTATCTACGGGAGATTAAAAGGGGTTGATACCATGGCATTGGTACAGCGGTGCTTAGAGCATGGTGTAGTCTTTGTCCCAGGGCGCGAGTTTGGAGGTGCAAAGGACGAAATACGCTTTAACTTTACGCATAGTAGTTTTAAAGAGATACGCGAGGGGTTGGAGAGGATAAAGTCTGTGTTAGAAAATTAATCTCCTCCACACCCTCCACCACAAGAGTGTCCACCACAGCTACTGTCTCCTCCACTATGTCCATCTCCACCATACCCATCATAAGAGCTATCTCCACTCTCTCCTGCACAGCCAGAAGCACAGCCTATATCTGTTGCGCAGTATCCACCACATCCACCAGTACTATTACTAGAAGAGCTATGTGGTGATTTTTTACAGTTAAGCTCATAGGTGAAGCCACCTTTGATATTGAGCATTTTGTCTATACCAAAAAGTAGCGGTAACTTTGTAGGATTTTTAGGATTTATCTCTTCTTTTGCACAAGCAAGTCTCCAGGCTCTTTTTATCCCCACTTGTGCTTGGGTCTTACTCGACATAGCTTCTGTTGGTACATGGTGTAAAAAACGACCAAACCCCTTCTTACAGAAAGATTCATACTCACGGGTAAAGAGGATAAAATGATGCCACAACACATCCACTATTTCAGAAGGCATAGCAACCATTTTCCCTTTTGCCATATGACAAATAAAAAAATAATCTTTCGTTGCTCTAGCCACCTTTAACATATCTTCATCACTCAAATAATCATGCTCTTTTTGTACCCGCTTCAGTAAAGCAGGAGAGAATGTATAGTGCTCTATAAATCTACGTTGTTTATCTCGTTTTTCCTTTTTTAAAAAGAGTACAATACCCATGAGTATAGCTATACCTATGATGATATTAAATGTCATATTGATCCTTTATCACTGTGATACTTATAAAAAGTATTATACCTTCTGAATCTGTAGAATCTCATCTCCTCCCTTTTAAAACTCACACTTCAACCTTATAATCCAACAACATCTCATCCCCACTCATCC
>CAZQOC010000102.1:2186-5662 GCA_964594745.1 uncultured Sulfurovum sp. | reverse complement strand
CCCAGCAGGTGCTACATCATACCCAATCGTTGCAGCGACATTTATCTTGCTTCCAGCAGAAAAAGCAGAGACAAATAAACAAGTCACAGCATTCATAAACTGGGCTTATACCAATGGTGATAAAGCAGCATTAGACCTTGGTTATGTACCACTTCCAAAAGAGACTAAAGATGCCATCAGAGCATACTGGGTAGCTAAAAAAATTAAATAACATTTCTTGAAGCGGGGACAGTTGTCCCACTTCACCTCTTTCTTGTATTTCACTTATTTTTTAAGTTTCTCTAAACATTAAATGGTAATCAAAATGTTATTATTTTGAATTACAATTTCGACAATTAAAATAAAGGCACATTATGGGCGGAAAACTCTTTCGAACTTTCTCATTTTTCTCAGCAATGCTCTCCTTTTTCTTGCTTGTTGGTATCTTTGCCATACTCTTTACCTATGCACAAGATGCATTACATGAGTTTGGTTTTGATTTCCTCTGGACAGAACAGTGGGAACCTGGAGAAGACGATGAAGGGGGTATCTTTGGTGGGTATATTCCTATACTTGGTACACTTCTTAGTACAATCATTGCCATGGTAATCGCTACACCACTGGCTATGGGGATTGCTATCTTCTTAACAGAAATCGCTTCAGTAAATGTAGCAAAACCAGTCTCGATTGCCATAGAGCTTTTAGCAGCTATTCCAAGTATCATCTATGGTATGTGGGGACTTTTTTATTTTGCCCCAGTTGTCCAAGCTACTTTTGGAGGCAATGGTGTAGGGCTGTTGACTGCAGGTATTGTTTTAGCGATTATGATCATCCCTTTTATGGCAGCCATTACCAGAGACTCTATGAACACCACCCCTGCTGTGCTTAAAGAGTCAGCCTATGCGATGGGAGCTAGTAAATTTGAGGTGATTAAAGATGTGATAATGCCTTACTCCAAAGGAGGGATAATCGGGTCTATTATCTTGGCACTTGGACGTGCTTTGGGGGAAACGATGGCTGTTGCCTTCCTGATTGGTTCTGTGATGCACACAGTAGGAAAAGTCACAGACCCAACCACATCTATCCCTGTACTATTGGCGAACAATTTTGCAGAGGCGGATGACCTGGAAATGAGTTCTATGTACTACTTGGCACTCATACTTTTTGTAGTGAGTTTTGCCATTATTTCAATTGCAAAGTTCTATTTTTTAGGAAGAAATACATCAATGAAAAAGGCTAAGTAAGATGAACAGACTATTACTCAATAAAATTATTCTTATACTCTCGACACTCTCAGCACTCATTGGGATAGGTTTCCTTTTTTGGATACTTGCGACATTGAGCTATAAAGGCATTACAAGTATCCACTGGAACACCTTCACACATGATTTGGTCGAAGGGGGTATCAGAAACCTTTTGGTAGGGCAATTTACCATGGCACTGATGGCTACAGTGGTGGCAGTACCAGTAGGTATGATGGCAGGGATTTACCTGCGAGAGTATGGGCATGGCTCTAGGCTTGCCTCTATCATTCGTAACCTTTCAGATGTGATGATGTCTGCGCCATCTATCGTCATAGGTGTTTTTGTCTATGCACTCTTGGTCGACCCTTTTGGAGGGTATAATGGTTGGGCAGGTGCAGTCGCACTGGCAATTATGATGATACCTATCATCATCTCCACGACAGACAATATGTTGGCACTTGTACCTACAGAGTTACGTGAAGCAGGCATGGCACTAGGTGGTAGTAAACATAAGATTATTTTACAGATAGTCGTACGTGCGGCAAAAGTTGGTATCACCACGGGAATACTGCTTTCCTTTGCACGTATCATCGGAGAGACAGCACCACTGCTGTTTACGTCAGCAAACAATCAGTTTTTTACCATGGATTTGTCGGGACAGTTCCCTTCTTTGACAGTGAGTATCTATAATTTGGCAACCTATCCAGATGCGCCAAGTAGAGAGCTTGCATGGGCTGCGTCATTTATATTGACAGTCATTGTATTGTGTATCAACCTTCTGGGTCGATTTGTAATAAGAAATAAAAAGTAAGGATTTAAAGAATGGCAAAAAATAATTTGGTAATGGAACTTAAAGATTTCTCATTTACCTATGCAGGTGCACCGAAACCTTCATTGAAACACATTGATTTACCTATAGAAGAAAATAAAATCACCGCGATGATAGGCCCTAGTGGATGTGGTAAGTCCACACTCCTTAGAGCGATGAACCGTATTCATGATCTTTACCCTGGTAATACCTATGAAGGTAAAATCAATCTTTATAGAGCAGATAGCAGTACGCAAAACATCTTAGACCTCAAAAAAGAGAATGACTTTATCAAACTTCGTCAGGAAGTAGGGATGATTTTTCAAAAGCCTACACCTTTTCCTATGAGTATTTTTGATAATGTTGCCTATGGTCTTAGACTTTCAGGTATCAAAAACAAAAGTGAATTAGAAGGCAGAGTAGAGACAGCCCTTAAAGGTGCAGCTATCTGGGATGAGACCAAAGACAGACTAAATGAGTCTGCATTGGGTATGTCAGGTGGACAACAGCAAAGACTGTGTATCGCACGTGCTGTGGCACTTAAGCCTAGAGTCCTGTTGTTTGATGAGCCGACATCTGCACTTGATCCTATCTCTACAGGAGCCATAGAAGAGCTCATTGCCGAGATAAAGTCTGAAGTCTCTGTGGTCATCGTAACACACAATATGCAACAGGCATCAAGACTAAGTGACTACACAGCCTTTATGTACCTAGGTGACTTGGTGGAGTTTGATAAAACAGATAAGATATTTCTCAATCCTAAAGAGAAATTGACAGAAGACTACATTACCGGTAGATTTGGATAAGGAGAAAATATGTTACCAGGATACATTGAAGCAAGACATGAAGTAAGAAATTCAGTGGTAGAAGTACTACAAGGTTTGGCACAGGCCAATAAAGCAGGTTTGGAAGCGCTTAAAGCCAAAGATGCACAGGCATTGGAAAAAGCTAGAAAAGAGCTTAAAGAGATTTCCAACATCACAGAAAAAATAGACAATGACATTGTGCTTATTTTTGCAAAGTTTACACCAGAAGCAAGTGATTTAAGAGAGATGGTTTCTTATCTTAAAGTCACATCTGATTTGAATCGTGTACGTGCCAATATCAATAATTATTTGAAAAATATGCAAAGTATGCTTTTGGAAGAGAATATCATCATCGTTGAACTCATAGAGAACTCTTTGGTGATTAATACATGTACTGTGAATGCCTTTGAATTTACAATCAAAATGTTTCAAACCTTTGATGACAATGACAAGATAAAAAATCTGGCATCAAAAATAGATGTGGAGTACTCCAAAACAGATGATATCTACACTTTACTTGAAAAAGAGGTGATTCAAAAGATATGTGGTGCAGACGGACTGGCAGAAGAGTACTTTAACCTCCTCAAATACATCCGTAAGAATCTGAAAATTATTGACCGTCTTGATTCGATGGCACAG
>CAZQOC010000102.1:0-2086 GCA_964594745.1 uncultured Sulfurovum sp. | reverse complement strand
TATGCAAAAAGAGATTGAGATAATCGTCATTGAAGACGAAGAAGATATATTGGAACTCATAGAGTACCACCTCAATAAAGAGGGGTATGCTGTGACAGGTTTTTTGTCAACAGAAAATGTGGAACAGTTTTTAGAAGAAGAGACCCCCTCCCTCATGTTGGTAGATAGAAACTTGCCTGGTATGGAAGGTTCTGAATTTGTCGCTTACCTACGTGAAATAGGCTATGACATACCAGTGATATTTTTGACAGCTAAAGACAATGAAGATGAACTTATAGAGGGCTTTTCAGCTGGAGCGGATGACTATATGTGTAAACCTTTTTCTTCAAAAGAGTTGTCACTAAGAGTCAAAGCTCTGCTCAAGCGTTCTGGTGCACTGCAAAAACAAGAGAAGCTTAAATATAAACTTTTAACCATTGACTTGATACAAAGAGTAGTAATGGTCAAAGAAGAAGAGATTATGCTTACTAACTTGGAATTTAATCTTCTTCGTACATTTATAAAACATATTGATAAACCACTCACTAGAGATTTTTTACGTGATGAGGTATGGGGTGTTGAAGGAGAAGGGGTAAATGACAATGCAGTCAATGTCGCCATCAACCGACTTAAAAATAAAATAGACCCCAAAAATGAACAAAACTACTTTCACCCTGTATGGGGTGTTGGGTATAAATTTAACTAATTTATTTTAATTCATCAGGCATACGACCGTAAAAACTACCATTGAGCTGAGTGGTCTTAATGAGGTACTGTTTAAATTTTTGATAGAGCAGTGCATCTGGTTTTTTATGCTGATGCCAAAACTTTTTGAGGGCAATCCCTTTATTGGTCAATCCTTTGATATCATAGATTGCATCCCCTAAAGTAAGTGTCGGTATACCGTATCCAATGGACGTCAAGCCTACGGTACTGTTGATGGTAATGGTTCCAATTGCATGTTTTAGACAGGAAGGTAGATGTACATCATGGATGGTCAGCACGCGTTTCTCAATATCAAGTAATGAGGCTTGCTCGTAAATAAAGGTTTTGTAGTTTTTTCGACCTCTGTCTACAGGATGATGTTTAAAGACAAGATAAACATCTTGAGGTGCATGGTGTGCAAAAGATTCCAATATCTCAATAATGAATTTTTCTATAGAACGGTAGGTAGAATGCTGAAGTACTTGAAAATCATTATGTGTTTGCAAAGGTACAAAATAATACTGCTTCGAGAGTGTTTGTGTGATCTCTGGCAGATAATGCTTCTCTGTAAAATAGTAGATGAGCTTACGCACTGCCCCTCGAACACCATAAAAAAATTCTTTTACGGCAGAAAACTCACGATGGTGTATATAGTGAGGATATTTTTTTTTAAAAATATTGGAAAGGGCATAATAGAGTGTTGCAGAGGCAATCATTTTTGTTTTACTGGCGTGAGCATGTAGAGGTTTTGGCAGATTCTCTAAAGAAAGAGCATTGTATGTCTGGGGATCACGCGAAAGGTGGGAAAATCCATTAACACCAAACTTTTCCAGTGTGATATAATACGGTCTTAGATAGCCTTCCTCAAAGACATAGACATCTATCTTATGCTCATAGGCAATACTTCGGGCTATACGCTGGTAATAGCGGCAATCTCCAAAAAGAAAGATCTTGTCTATCTTTTTACTGAGTAAAAACTCTTCTATAAATGAAGGCCATATTTCAGGTGTGCCTCTAAAGGGCGTATAATTATCTTTATTAGAAAAAAACTGATCCCCCATATTGAAACCGATCTTATAGGTGGAGGCATCTTTTTGGCGGAAAGCATTATCAAGTTTTTTAAAAAATGTCCCCATAGGCCCTTGCAAGAAAAGTATATTTTTATTTGCAAGAGATCCAATGCTATTCACTGAGTATTACCTTTATAAGAAGTTGTATTTTTCTGGATACCATATTTCGACTATTGATATAAAACCTATATAGCCTGTCCGTATTGTACCTCGTTTTCTCTTTATCTATCTCTCTTAGCAGTACTTCAATTTCACAAAGAGCATTGGTCTTGGGGTGGATGTAGCGTGGGTAAAGTATGAATGCTGCAGCGACCAATTCATCAAGAGAACGT